>NZ_CP045696.1:2095000-2372500 GCF_009676955.1 Sodaliphilus pleomorphus
CAAGTGCTCGTCGGTCGAGAAGCAGGCCGCCAGTTGCTGGTTGAAGCGCCGCACGGCCACAAAGCCGTAGATCACGATGCCCGCCGAGTGGAGCAGTGCGGCAGCGAGGATGCAGTCGTACACCACGGGCGAGCCGCTCGTCATGTACACGGCCAGCGCCACCCAGTAGGGCGCCAGGTTCAGTGTGGCCGCCAGGGGCTTCATGCCGTGGGTGTGGGTGAGCCGGTAGAGCAGCATCAGGGCCAGTGGCACCACCGTGACCTGCATGATGTTGGTCACAGGCTTGAGCATCGCGCCCAAGAAGTTGTCGATGAAGAACAGGTAAAACTCCACCATGCTTATGCCCAGCAGGTAGAGCATGAAGTAGAAGGCCGAGCGCTGCAACTGGTGGTGCCGCCCCTTGGCATAGAGTGCTGCGGTGCCCAGCAGCTGAAACATAAAGAAGAGACCGCATGAGAAATCTCGCAGCCGTGAGGTGAAGTCGGGGTCGATCATTGTCGTTTTCTTGGTGCGTTTAGATAGCAAAGATACAAAAAAGTCTTCGGCTCCGCAACACGTGTCTTCACCCTGTGCCGCGCATCGCGCTGCCCCCAGGGGCATTCTCGTCGAGGGAGGGGGCTTATTCCTGAGTCAGTGTAAACGGGTTTCTGCTTTTTTTTGTAATTTTGCATCTCAATATGTTGAGATGATGAAGAAATACATCCTTTATATCGTGTTGTGCCTGGCTCTGGCATCAGGGCTGCAGGCACAACCCTATACCACGCCCAAGCGCGAGCTGCGCGCGGCGTGGGTGTCGACCGTGTATGGCATCGACTGGCCCAACGCCGGTGCCAGCCCTGCCCGGCAGCGGGCGGCTCTCACGCGCATCGTCGACTCGCTGGCCCGCAACAACTTCAACGCCGTGTGCTTCCAGGTGCGCTCGATGAGCGACGCCATGTATAGGTCGGCCTATGAGCCGTGGTCGAGCTACCTCACGGGCACCCGCGGCAAGGATCCGGGCTACGACCCGCTGGCCTACTGCGTGAGCGAGTGCCACCGCCTGGGCTTGGAGTGCTGGGCGTGGATCAATCCCTACCGCTTCTCGACGGGAGCCTTGTGGAGCACCAGCCAGGACATGGAGGCGAGGCAGCACCTGCTCTCGTGGGGCAAGAAGAAAATACTCGACCCTGCCCAGCAGTGGACCGTCGACCGCATCGTCGACGTGTGCCGTGATGTGGTGAAGCACTACGACATCGACGGGGTGATCTATGACGACTATTTCTACCCCGACAACATCCCCACAACCAGCGCTGCCGGCGACTATGGCGAGTGGAAGGCCTCGGGCACGCAGCTCAGCCTGGCCGACTGGCGGCGGGCCAACGTGAACCGCATGGTCAAGGCCGTGTACCAGATGATACAGACCGAGAAGCCCTATGTGCGCTTCGGCATCTCGCCAGCCGGGGTGGCCTGCACCGATGCCGACCTGGCCGCCCGCTACGGCATCGACCCCTGTCCCAGCGGCAGCGACTGGCAGTATGGCACCATCTTCAGCGACCCGGTGTCGTGGCTCAAGGAGCACGATCTCGACTTTGTGTCGCCCCAGGTGTATTGGAAACGCGGCTTCAAGCGGGCCGACTTCTCGCTCATTGCCCCGTGGTGGTGCAAGGTGGCTCCCACGATGGGCCGCCAGGTCTACATCTCGTCGAGCATCGAGCGGCTGGCACTGGCGAGCGAGTTCCCTGAGTATGCCGCCCAAGTGCAGCTCACGCGCGACAGCAGCCCCGAGGGCGCGGGTGGCACCATCTTCTGGTCGGTGACCAACCTGTACCGCCGCTCCGGCCTCGCCCGGCAACTGTGCAGCTACCTGCGCAGCACCGTCTACCGCTATCCGGCCCTGCTGCCCCAGCTGCCGTGGCGCAACCACAAGGCCGCCCGCGAGCTCAAGGTCGAGACCCCCGTGCGGGGCAACGGCCAGCTGCTGTGGCACCCGGTCGAGGGGGTGCGCTACACCGTCTATGCCGTGCCTGCAGGCGTGAGCGAGAGCCAGTGGCAGGGCCAGGTTCAGTACTTGCTGGGCATGGCCTACAACCCCGACGATGCTGCCGACGATGTGGTCTACGACCTGCCGCGCGACAAGCAGCAGGGCTACAAGTGGGCCGTGTGCGTGCTCGACCGCTACGGCAACGAGTACGCCCCCGTGTGGGTGCATTGATGCGCCAGTGGGCCACGGGGCATACAATAATTGAGCTACTGTCGCGTTTTTTCTATGAGTCGCGGGCGGCACAGCCGCTGCCGCGTGCCACCCTCGCCCAGGAGGCTGGCAGCAATCGAGTTGACAACCGATGAAGAAAACGTTATACTACATAGTCGTTGCAATCGTCGCGGCCGCATGCCTGGCCACGAGCCTGCAGTCGTGCAAGAGTGTGAAGATGCGCGACGGCGACGACACCTATGCCCGCGGCGAGTACTACAACGCGGCCGGGCTGTATCGCAAGCTCTACAACAAGTACAAGAAAAAGGAAGACCGCCCCGTGCGCGGCGAGGCCGCCTTCAAGATGGGCCTGTGCTACCGCAAGCTCAACCAGAGCAGCCGCGCCGTGGGCGCGTTTCAGAATGCCCTGCGCTATGAGTACCCCGACAGCACCGCGCTGCTCTACCTGGCCCAGGCCCAGCACATGGAGGGCCTGTGGGCCGCTGCCGAGAAAAACTACAAGGCCTATCTGGAGCTGGTGCCTGGCGACTGGCAGGCCAAGCAGGGGTTGCGGGCGTGCCGCATGGCACCCAAGTGGCGCGAGCAGGGCAGCCGCTACATCGTGAAGAGCGCCAAGCTCTTCAACTCGCGGCGTGCCGACTACTGCCCCATGTTTCTCGATGTGAACGCCGACCAGCTCTACTTCACCTCGAGCAACGAGAAAGCCACCGGCACGGTCAAGAGCGAGATCACCGGCACCAAGAACAGCGACATTTTCTTCTCCAAGAAAAACGACAAGGGCAAGTGGCAGCGTCCCGAGCCTGCCGAGGGCGAGCTCAACACCGAGTTTGACGAGGGCATCACCTCGTTCACCCCCGACGGCTCTACCATGTACCTGGCCAAGGCCATTCGCAAGGCCGACGCCCCCACAGGCGTGAGCATCTACACCTCGCAGCGCAGCGAGGCCAAGTGGAGCGCCCCCACACCCTTCGAAATCACGGCCGACACCCTGTCGAGCTACGGCGACCCCTGCGTGAGTCCCGACGGCGTGTGGCTCTACTTCACCAGCGACATGCCGGGCGGCCAGGGCGGCCTCGACCTGTGGCGCATCAACATCAAGGACAAGCGCGGCACCCTCGAGAACCTGGGCGACCAGATCAACACCCCCGGCGACGAGCGCTTCCCCTACATGCGCACCGACAGCATCCTCTACTTTGCCTCCAACGGCCATGCGGGCTTCGGCGGCCTCGACATCTTCAAGGCCACCATGCAACCCTCGGGGCGCTGGTTTATCGAGAACATGGGCTCGCCCGTCAACTCCAGCGGCGACGACTTCGGCATCACCTTCGGCAAGGGCGAGAGCGGCTTCTTCTCGAGCAACCGCAAGGACGGCCGCGGCTACGACCACATCTACAGCTTTGAGAAACCCGACCTCAAGGTGTGGATATCGGGCACCGTGCTCGACAAGGACGAGGAGCCCGTGCCCAATGCCACCATTCGCATCGTGGGCAACGACGGCAGCAACCAGAAGCAGGCCGTGAAGCCCGACGGCACCTTCCGCTTCGACCTGCAGCGCGGCGTGAGCTATGTGATGCTGGCCAGCGCCAGCGGCTATCTCAACGCCCGCCAGGAGTTTACCAGCGATTCGGCCGAGGAGGATGCCGAGTATGGCGTCGACTTTGTGCTCGCCGCCATGCACAAGCCCCAGGTGGTGGAAAACATCTTCTACGACTTCGACAAGGCCTCGTTGCGTCCCGCCTCCAAGAAGGCCCTCGACGAGCTGGTGAAGACCCTCAAAGACAACCCCTACATCACCATCGAGCTCAGCGCCCACACCGACCGCGTGGGCACCGATGCCTACAACAACAAGCTGAGCTACCGCCGCGCCAAGAGCGTGGTCGACTACCTCATCGCCCACGGCGTCGACTCGCTCAGGCTCAAGCCCGCCGGCTACGGCAAGACACGGCCCAAGGTGGTGACCAAACGCATACACCGCCTCTACCCGCAATTTCCGCTGGGCGACACCCTCACGGTGGCCTATATCGACACTCTGTCGAAGGCCAACCAGGCTGCCGCCGACCAAATCAACCGCCGCACCGAGTTCCAGGTGCTCAGCACCAATTTCCAGCCCTTTGCCGACGACTTGAAGAAGATGCAGGAGCTTGAGGCTGCCCGCCACGAGGCCGAGCAGCAAGCCAAGATCGAGGCCGAGCAGGCCGGCATTGCCAAGGCTCGCGCCGAGGCCCAGGAAAAGGCCCGTGCACAGGCTCAGGCCAAGGCTGCCGCCGAGAAGAAAAAACGCGACGACGCCATGAAGGCTGCCCGCCAGGAAGCCGCCAGCGAGAAGGCCGCGAAAAAGGCTAAGCAACAGGAAAAACGCGACAAGGAGAAGGCCAAGCGCGACAAGAAGCGCGCCGAGGCCCAAGCCAAGCGCGAGAAGGAGCGGCTCAAGGCGCAGGAGAAGCGCGACAAGGAAAAGGCCAAGCGCGAGGCCCAAAAACTCAAGGAGCAGGAAAAACGCGCCAAGCACGAGGCCGAGCAAGAAGCCAAGCGCAAGGCCAAGCAGAAAAAAGAAGCGCAGAAGAAGGCCGAGGCCCGCAACGGCGACGACAAGCCCGCCCGCTCGGTGCGCGGCAAGTGAGCCGCTCGCCGCGAGGCTGCAACACAAAAAAGCTGACGGTACAACAATGAAAAAAATAGGAATCATAAGCGACACCCACTCTTATTGGGACCCTCGATATGTCGAGCATTTTAAAGACTGCGACGAGATATGGCACGCCGGCGACATAGGCAACGAGCAGGTTGCCCTGCGCCTGGCTCAGCTCGTGCCCACGTTCAGGGCCGTGTATGGCAATGCCGACGGCGGCCTGCTGCGCCGCGACTACAAGGCGCTGGAAATATTTGAAACCGAGGGCGTGAAGGTGGTGATGACCCACATAGGCGGCTACCCTGGCCGCTACGCTCCAGGCATCAAGAGCCGCCTCGAGCTCTCGCGGCCCAAAATCTTTGTGTGCGGCCACAGCCACATTCTCAAGGTCATCCCCGACCGCCAGCTGGGCGTGCTCACCATCAATCCCGGCGCGGCCGGCAAGCAAGGCTGGCAGCGCGTGCGCACACTTGTCACCCTTGAGCTCGACGCCGGCAACATCGCTGGCTGCCAGGTGATAGAGCTGGCCGACGACCGCGACCACCCCCTGGGCGAGATACTGGGCTGAGCGCGGCGCAGGCGCCTGGCTCACTCTGGAAACGATACATCATTGTTTTATCATAATATCATAACACGTGTGATGAAAAATATAGTTTTATTGCTGGCAGTGCTCGCCGCCATTCTGGGTCTGGCGAGCTGCCACACCACCGAGGCCAACTATAAGGCGGCCTATGACAAGGCTGTGGAGAAGACCCGCGAAAACATGGGCGAGGACAACTATGCCCACATGCAGGCTGCACGCATGGCCTATACCGAGGTTGTGAACGGCGACAGCGTGCGCCTGCTGCGCTCCTTCTGCAACATCGTCGACGGCAAGCCGACCGACGTGAAGAAATACAGCATCGTGGTGGCCATGTTCGACCAGGTGATCAACGCCCGCAGCTACCGCGACCGTCTGCACACCAAGGAGGGTTTCGACTCCTATATCGTCTACACTGCCAAAGACAAGAAATATTGCGTCGTGGCCCAGGGCTACGACAACAAGGGCCAGGCAGCGGCCTTTGTGACCCACATCGACGAGTACATGCACATGCGCGTGCTCGTGCCCCGCGCCTGGATTCTCGAGAAGCTGTGAAACGCGGTGAGGCATGGCTCGGCCTTGTCTTGCTATAGTAAAATGTGATGAGATATGACGACGAACTACGATTTCGACAAGATAGTCGACCGCAGCCGCACGGCGACTGTGAAACACGACGCCTTGCAAGAGGAATTTGGCCGCAGCGACCTGCTGCCCTTGTGGGTAGCCGACATGGACTTTGAGGTGTGCCCGACCATCACCCAGGCCCTGAGCCGTCGCATTGAGGGCAATCACATCTATGGCTACACTGTGCCTTCGCCAGGCTACTGGCAGTCGATCATCGACTGGCAGGCACGCCGCAACGGCTTCGGCTTCACCCGCGACGAGCTCACCTTCATCCCCGGCGTTGTCACCGGTTTCGGCCTGGCCTTGAACTTCTTTACCCGCCCGGGCGACAAGGTTGTGATACAAGAGCCTGTATACCACCCCTTCAGGAGGCTCATCGCCGGCAACGGCCGCCGCGTGGTCAACAACGCGCTGCTCAATCGCGGCAACGGCTGCTACGAGATGGACCTGGAGGGCCTGGAACGCATCTTCAAGCAAGAAGAACCCCGCATGATGGTGCTGTGCAACCCCCACAATCCCATAGGTATTGCCTGGCCTGCCAGCGTGCTACGTCAGGTGGCCAGCCTGGCCCGCAAGCACGGCGTCATCGTCTTCGACGACGAGATACACAGCGACCTCATGCTCTATGGGCACAAGCATGCCGCCTTTGCCGCCGTGAGCGACGATGCCGCTGCGGTGGCCCTCACCCTGGGCGCGCCCACCAAGACGTTCAATATCGCCGGGCTCGAGTCGTCGTGGTGCGTGGTCAAGAACCCCGACTTGCGCAAGCCCTTCTACAACTGGCTTGGCACCAACGAGCTCAACTCGCCCACCATGGTGGCCACGCTGGCCACCGAGGCTGCCTACACCTGTGGCGAGCCCTGGCTGGAACAGTGCCTGCACTACATCGAGGCCAATGTCGACTATGTTGCCGCCTATTGCCGCCAGCACCTCGACGGCATCGTCGCCGTCAAGCCACAGGCCTCCTATCTGGTGTGGCTCGATTGCACCGCGCTGGGCTTGAGCCACGAGCAGCTGGTGTCGCTCTTTGTCGACAAGGCGCACCTGGCGCTCAACGACGGCGCCATGTTTGGCCGCGGCGGCGAGGGCCACATGCGCCTCAACTGCGCCACCCCGCGCAGCAATTTGGTCGAGGCAATGCGCCGCTTGACCGATGCAATTTAGTCGTTTGACGACACATTGCCGTTTTACACCCGGCAAAACAATGACAGTTGAAATTTATTGTGTATCTTTGCTTGCGATAAATAAGGTATAAAGGAAAATGATTTTTAGACATGTAGGACGCTGGTTGGCCTATCTGCTCATCTTCTTCTTCACCTCGACCATACTGGCCGTGGTGGCGTTCAAGTACATTCCAGTCTACTACACGCCGCTCATGGTGTTGCGTTGCATGGAGCAGATTGCCGACGGCCGCACGCCCAAAATCGACCACCAGTGGGTGCCCCTGAGCCAAATGTCGCACAACCTGCCCCAGGCTGTCGTGGCCAGCGAAGACAACCGTTTTCTCGAGCACCACGGCTTCGACACCGAGGAGATTGCCCGCGCCTATCTCGAGAGCCGCCGCGGCGGCAGGGAGCGCGGCGCCAGCACCATCAGCCAGCAGACGGCCAAGAACGTGTTTCTGTGGCCGGGACACAGCTGGGTGCGCAAGGGCTTTGAGGCCTATTTCACAGTGCTCATCGAGAATATATGGGGCAAGGAGCGCATCATGGAGGTCTACCTCAACAGCATCGAGATGGGCGACGGCATCTATGGCGTGAAAGCAGCCTGCCGCCACAGCTTCGACAAGGATTGCGGCGATGTGACCAAGCACGAGGCAGCCTTGATTGCCGCCTCGCTTCCAGCCCCGCTGGAGCGCGACTCCAAGCACCCGTCGGGGCGCATGCTCAATCGCGCAGGCAAGGTGGTCGACCTCATGGGCAAGATCGAGACCATGCCCTGGGGCAGGCGCTGACGGCTGGCCCCCGGGGGGGCGAAAAGTGGTTGCCGCAAGAACCACCGGCACAGTGGTCAAAAAAAGATCGCCACACGGTTTTTCCTCAGGTGTTTTTTCATTTTTTGACCAAATGAGACTTTAGTTATCTATGATTTTTACAGTTTTATGGTAATTTGGACAAGATTAGGTCAGAATTGTATAAATCCTACCAAAATTAATATTGCTAATTTTGCCGCCGATTACAAAATCTAAGATAAAGTCGTGACAAATAATGTGATGTGTGCAGCTCAGGAACTGCATGGGAGCACTTCTTGGCAGCCACGGTCTGAAAGTATATAAGAACTATTATTTAACAATATAATAACATCGATAAATTATGTTTGAGAAAATGAAGTTAAAAAGAGTGTCGCAAGCAATGTTGACACTTGGTGCTATCGCACTCTTGACCGGTTGCAAAGGGAAAACCGACCCCATGGCCGGCATGCAGGGTCAGAATGCGGCAGCAGTTGCCACCTACACGGTGACCTCGGGCGACCTGAGCCTGGACAACGAGTATCCCGCCACCATCAAGGGCAAGATGGATATTGCTGTGCGGCCCATGATCTCGGGCACCATCACCCGGGTGTGTGTCGACGAGGGTCAGCGTGTGACCAAGGGCCAGCTGCTCTTCCTGATCGACGACGTGCAATACCAGGCCGCCGTGCGCAGTGCCGAGGCTGGCGTGGCCAGCGCCAAGGCCGCCGTGGCCAGCGCCGAGTCGCAAGTGACCACTATCCAGTCGAGCGTGGCTACCGCCCGTCTCACGGCTACCAACCAGAAGAAACTGCTCGACAAGGGCATCATCAGCAACTATCAGTATCAAACGGCCGACCTCAACCTCAAGTCGGCTCAGTCGCAGCTCAATGCAGCACGCCAGGCCGTGGGCCAGTCGCGTGCAGCACTGGCACAGGCCCAGCAACAGGTGGTCAACGCCCGCAAAAACCTGTCCTACTCGCGCGTTGTGGCACCTTGCGACGGCGTGGTGGGCGAGATTCCCAACCGCGAGGGGTCGCTCGCAAGCCCCAGCGGAACACCACTCACTACCATAAGCGACAACAGCCAGGTATATGCCTATTTCTCTTTCAACGAGAAGCAGGTGCTTGCCCTCACCAAGAACGGCAGCGTGAGCCTGCAAGCCGCCATCTCGCAATTGCCGCAAGTGAAGCTCAAGCTCTCCAATGGCGAAATCTACGGCCAGGTGGGCCGCGTCTCGACCGTGAGCGGTGTGCTCGACCAGAGCACGGGCAGCGCCCAGGTGCGTGCCCTGTTCCCCAACGTGAACGGCATGCTGCGCAGCGGCTCTACCGGCTCGGTGCTCATCCCGGCCACCACTGGCCGTTGCCTGATTATCCCGCAGAAGGCTACCTATGAGGTGCAAGACCAGAAATATGTGTATGTCGTGGGACCTGGCCGCAAGGCCACCTCGCGTGCCATCACCGTCATGGACCAGAACGACGGCCAGAACTATGCCGTGACCAGCGGCTTGAGCGTGGGCGACGTGATTGTGGTCGAGGGTGTGGGCACCCAGGTGAAGGAAGGCACCACCATTCTCACCAAGGCACAGGCCTCAGCTGCCATGAAGGCCATGGCTGCCGGCGCCAAGAAGAAGTAAACCGAGAGATAGTGACTTACACAGCTCTCAATACAAGACACATATCGACAAAGTATAAAGCGTAATGAATCTAAAGTTATTTATAAATCGTCCTGTGCTCTCAACGGTGATCTCGATTTTCATCGTCATTCTGGGCGCAATCGGACTCTCAAGCCTGCCGCTGGAGCAATATCCAAGCATCGCTCCTCCCACGGTCATGGTGGATGCCACCTATACTGGTGCCAATGCTCAGACCGTGATGAACGCTGTGATTGAGCCTCTTGAAGAGCAAATCAACGGTGTGGAAGGCATGGACTACATGACGTCGACCGCAGCCGCCGGTTCGGCCAGTATCACTGTCACCTTCAAGCCTGGCACCAACCCCGACATGGATGCCGTCAACGTGCAAAACCGCGTGAGCCAGGCTCAGGGCCTGCTGCCCTCTGAGGTGACCCGCGTGGGTGTGACTACCATAAAGAGCCAAACCTCGATGCTCATGGCTATATCGCTGGTCGACACCACCGATACCTACTCGTCGCAGTTCCTCGACGGTTACATGAGCATCAATGTGCTGCCCGAAATCAAGCGTGTGACCGGTGTGGGCGAGACCTTCCAGACGGCTTCCGACTACTCGATGCGCATCTGGCTGCAGCCCGACAAAATGGCTCAGTACAACCTCATGCCAAGCGACATCACTGCTGCCTTGAGCGACCAGAACATCGAGGCTGCCCCAGGCAGCTTCGGCGAGAACGGTCACCAGAGCTTCGAGTATGACCTGCGCTACAAGGGCCGCTTGTCGACGCCCCAGCAATTCGATAGCATCGTGGTGCGCACCGACGGCGACAATGTGCTCTACCTCACCGACGTGGCCAAGGTCGAGCTCGGTAGCTTGATGTACAGCTTCAAGTCGACGGCCAACGGCCACCCGGGAAGCTCCATGATGATCATGCAGTCGGCTGGCAGCAACGCCTTCGACGTGATCAACAATATCCTGGCCAAGATGGACCAGATGAAGAAAGAACTGCCCAAGGGCATGACCTTTGTGGTGCCTATGAACACCAACGTGTTCCTCAGCGCCTCGATCCACGAGGTGGAGAAGACGCTCATCGAGGCCTTCATCCTCGTGTTCCTGGTGGTGTATATCTTCCTGCAAGACTTGCGCTCCACCATCATCCCCGCCATTGCTATCCCGGTGGCCCTGATCGGTACGTTCGCCTTGCTCTACCTGCTCGACTTCTCCATCAACCTGCTCACCCTCTCGGCACTGGTGCTGGCCATTGCTATCGTGGTCGACGATGCCATTGTGGTGGTCGAGGCGGTGCACGCCAAGCTCGACGAGGGCTATCACAGTGCCCGCCAGGCCGCTATCGATGCCATGGCCGAGATAGGCTCGGCCATCATCTCCATCACCCTGGTCATGATGCTGGTGTTTATCCCCGTGTCGTTCATGCCTGGAGTTGAGGGCACCTTCTACAAGCAGTTTGGTCTCACTATGGCCTTTGCTATCGGCATCTCGGCCATCAATGCCTTGACGCTGTCGCCGGCCTTGTGCGCAGTGTT
The DNA here is from genome assembly GCF_009676955.1 of Sodaliphilus pleomorphus. Taxonomy (GTDB): domain Bacteria; phylum Bacteroidota; class Bacteroidia; order Bacteroidales; family Muribaculaceae; genus Sodaliphilus; species Sodaliphilus pleomorphus. The sequence continues at coordinate 2,106,148 of NZ_CP045696.1, forward strand.
CCTCAAGCCTCACAAGAAAGAAGACGATGAGCTCGACGAGGACGGCAAGCCCAAGCGCTCGCGCCGCCCATCGCTGGTGAGCCGTTTTCACGACGGTTTCAACAAGAACTACGACAAGCTGCTGGGCGTGTATCGCCGTTGCGTGCAATTCTTCATTCGCACCAAGTGGCTGGCTCTGGGCATTGTGGCTGTGGTGATTGCCGTGCTCATCTTCTTGATGAATACTACCTCGACTGGTTTTGTGCCCAATGAGGACACGGGTACCGTCATGATATCGATGTCGCTGCCCCCGGCAAGCGGCCAGGACCGCACCATCGCCGTGGCCGACGCTGTCGACAAGATTGTGGGCCAGTTGCCCGAGGTCGACAGCCGCATGACGGTGCAGGGCTACTCGCTGCTGGGCGACCAGGGCAACAACCAGGCCACGTGCATCGTCAAGCTCAAGCCTTGGGACGAGCGTGAACGCCGCAGCGACGAGATCATCAAGACCCTCTACATGCAGACGGGTATGGCCGTCAAGGATGGTACAGTCATGATCTTCGCACCGCCCATGGTGGCAGGTTACGGCGCATCGAGCGGTTTCACTGTCGAGCTGCAAGACAAGACGGGCGGCGACATCAACAAGCTGTTCCAGATCGAGCAGCAGTTCTGCGCCGAGCTCATGAAGCATCCCGAGGTGCAAATGGCCTACTCGGCCTTCAACCCCTCTTACCCGCAATACATGGTCAACGTCGACGAGGCCAAGGCTGCCCGCGCCGGTCTGGGCACGTCGGGTGTGCTCGCGACACTGCAGGGCTACTACGGCGGCATGTATGTGTCCAACTTCAACCGCTTCGGCAAGATCTACCGAGTGATGTTGCAGGCCGACCCGGCTGCTCGTGTCAGCCCCGAGACGCTCAACCAGATCAAGGTGCGCACCGCCACGGGCATGACGCCCATCACCGACTTCGTGTCGCTCAGCCGCGTCTATGCTCCGCAGTCGCTCTCACGCTTCAACATGTATTCCAACATCGAGGTCACCGGTACGGTCAACCAGGGCTACTCTTCGGGCCAGGCCCTGAAGGTGGTGGAGGAAGTGGCCAGCAAGGTGCTGCCCACTGGCTACGGCTACGAGTACTCGGGCCTGTCGCGTGAGGAGGCCAAGTCGACCAACTCCACGACCACCATCTTCATCCTGTGCTTGCTCTTTGTGTACCTCATCCTGAGCGCCCTCTACGAGAGCTACATTCTGCCTCTGGCCGTGATTCTCTCGGTTCCAATGGGATTGTTTGGCTCCTTTGTGTTTGCCAACATCTTTGGGGTTGAAAACAACATCTACCTCAAGATTTCGCTCATCATGCTTATCGGTCTGCTTGCCAAGAACGCCATCCTCATCATCCAGTTCTCGCTCGAGCGCCGTCGCACCGGCATGAGCATCGTGGGGTCGGCCGTGGCAGGTGCACAAGCCCGCTTGCGTCCTATCTTGATGACCTCGCTGGCCATGATCATCGGTCTGTTGCCCCTCATGCTTGCCAACGGCGTGGGCGCCAACGGCAACCGCTCGCTGGGCACCGGCGCTGTGGGCGGCATGCTCATCGGCACAATTCTGCAGGTGCTCATCGTCCCCACCTTGTTTGTCATCTTCCAAAGCGCGCAAGAGAAGATCAAGCCCTTGCGCTGGAAGGACAAGGACAACTCTGAGATTGAGCGTGAGATAAGGCAGTACACGCCCGATAAAATTACTTACAATAAAGACGAAGACGAAGAACAGTAATGATGAAACGTAAATATATATCCTTAGCAGTCGTCATGGTGGCCCTGGCCACCATGATGGGCGGCTGCAAAATGTACAAGGAGTACACCACTCCTACCGATGTGCCCATCATCGACGAGTATGCCCGGGTGAAAGACGCTCCGCAAGACAGCACCTCGCTGGGCAACCTGGGCTGGCGACAGGTGTTCACCGACCCGTTGCTGCAGAGCTACATCGAGCGCGCGCTGGCCAACAACACCAGCCTCAAGAATACCAAGCTCAACGTCGACATTGCCGAGGCCAGGCTGCAAGGCGCCAAGTTGTCCTACCTGCCCAGCCTCACCTTCTCGCCCAATGGCGCTGGCGTGAAACTGGGCGACAACAGCATGGACTGGGGCTGGCAGCTCCCGCTCACCCTGAGTTGGCAAACCGACATCTACGGCCAAATCACCAACAACAAGCGCAGCGCCGAGAGCGCAGTGCGCTATGCGCAATACTACAACCAGGCCGTGCAGTCGCAGCTCATCGCCAGCGTGGCTACCTGCTACTACAACCTGGTGTCGCTCAACAACCAGTTGAAAATCTACAACGAGAATGCCCAGCTGGCCAAGGAGACCAACAAGACGATGAAGGACATGAAGGAGAGCGCCCGCGCCGGCTACACCGAGGTGGCCGTGGTGCAGAGCGAGGCTCAATACCAGAGCATCCTGGGCACCATCCCCAATATCGAGCTCAGCATCGCACAGCTCAACAACACGCTCTCGCTGCTCATGAACGAGAAGCCGCAGCAGTGGCCCGTCAACCAGGGTTCTGAGCTTGCCCTGCCGGCACAGTTCACCGGCGGCGTGCCCATCACCTACCTGGCTGCCCGCCCCGACGTGCGCGAGAGCGAGGAAAACTTCGCCCAGGCCTACTATGCCACCAACATTGCCCGGGCCAACTTCTACCCGCAACTGTCGATCACTGCCACCGGCGCCTATGGCACCCTCATGGGCAGCAGTGTCATCGACCCTGCCAAGTGGCTTGTGAACCTGGCTGGCTCGCTCGTGGCGCCCCTCTTCGACAAGGGGCAGAACATGGCTACCCTCAAGGCTGCCAAGGCCCGCCAGGAGCAGGCACTCAACAACTTCCAATACTCGATATTGAGTGCCAGCGCCGACGTGTCGAACGCCCTGGCCAACATTCAGGCCTATCGCACTCAGCAGGCCAACGTCGAGCAGCAAGAGGCCGCTCTGGCCAAGGCTGTGAGCTACAACAAAGACCTGTTGAGTCTCTACACCACTACCTATCTTGATGTGATCAGCGCACAGCAGTCGCTGCTCGCAGCACAGATTTCTCTCGAGAATGTGAAACTTAACGAAAACCTGGGCGTCATCACCCTCTACCAAGCCCTTGGCGGAGGCCGTTGACGACGTTGCCGGCCTGCCGCCACACCAGCGGCGGCAGGCCGCCCCATTTAAACAAAAAAATGATATACTATGGGTATGATTAGTCAGTTAGCGCACGTCGACCCCGATGCCAAAATCGGGAAAGATGTCACGATACACCCATTTGCTTTCATCAGCAAGAATACCGAGATTGGTGACGGGTGCACCATTTATCCCTTTGTGAGCATCCTCAACGGTGCCCGCATTGGCAAGAATACTAAAATCTACAACGGCTCGATCATCGCCGCCGAGCCGCAAGATTTCCACTGGCACGGCGAGCCGTCGTTCTGCTACATAGGCGACAACTGCATCATTCGTGAGGGCTCCATCATCAATCGTGGCAGCCAGAGCACCGGCGGTACCCGCGTGGGCAACGATTGCTTCATCATGGCCGAGGTGCACATCAGCCACGATGCCCAGCTCAGCAGCAAGTGCGTGATAGGCAACGGCGTGCAAATCGCAGGCCGCAGCCGGGTGCACAGCTATGTCATCTTGTCGTCGGGCGCGATGCTGCACGCCGGCAGCGAGGTGGGGCGCTTTGCCATGGTCAAGGGCGGATGCCGCATCAGCGGCAATGTGCCCCCCTATGTGGTCATGGCTCACAACCCCGCGCAATATGTGGGCATCAATGCCGTCACCATGCGCTATGTGGGCATCAGCGAGGATGCTATCGATGACGTGGCCAAGTGCTACCGTCACGTCTATGAGTGCTCGACCACGGTGTTCAACGCCGTGAAGCGCATCGAGGCCGACATCGAGCCTTGTAAGGAGAAGGACTTGATATTGAAATTCATCAAGGAGCACGACTTGCACATCGTGGGTGCTGTGAGCCATGCCGACGAGGAGTTTTAGCCCCGCTCTTGTGTTGCAGCGGCAGGCAGTCTGCCGCTGCAGCTCTTTCTCATGACGGGGAAGTTTTACACAGCAACTTCATTTTCCATATACCTTTCGTGAAAGACACACCAAGATCGGTCGGGCCGCTCCCCAGTGGGGCGGCCCGATCTGTGTGTTCTCGCTGCGGGAGAGGCAGGGGAGAAGCTGCCACATGCATTGTGCTTTTGACTCATGCTGCATGACACACGGCTGGCGGCGTGGCTACTGGTTGAAGCCGTCGGTCGTGGGTGCTGTCGAGAGCACCTGCTCGCGGAAGAGTGTGTCGCTGGCCACGCGGTCGAGCGCCTTCTTAGAGGCCCCCTGGTGCGATTCTTTCTTGCTGTAGCCTGTGGCATCGGCGGCAAAGATGCCGCCCAGCAGAATGGCTGTTTTGAAAATGGGGTTGTTGTCGGCGTCGCTGTAGGTGTCGATAAGCTCAAACTCGATGCTCACGTGGTACTTTTGCGTCCACTCGATGAGTCGCGACTTGAAATTTTTCTCGGTATTGACAAGGTCTTCAAGTTTGATGTTCTCGTCGATAATCTTGCGGCATATGAAGCGCTGGGCCACTTTGTAGCCGCGGTCGAGATAGATGGCGCCCACAAGGGCCTCGACGGCGTTGCCGCTGATATAGCTGTTGTGCGACGACGAGTGGGCCGAGGCCTTCACATGCGACTCGAGGTGAAAAACGCGCCCTATGCGGTTCAGACTCTCGCGCTGCACTATCTTGGCCCGGGTCGAGGTGAGGAATCCCTCGTGCTGCTCGGGATACTTGTCGTAGAGGTAGGCTGCCACCACCAGGTCGAGCACGGCGTCGCCCAGATACTCGAGCCGCTCGTTGTTCACCCACTTGCCGCTTGCCGTCTTCACGGGCATGGAGCGGTGCACGAAGGCCAGCTTGTAGAGTGCGATGTTGCGCGGGTAGAAGCCTGTGATGCCATGTATAAAAACGTAAAGCTCCTTATCCTTGGAGAAAAGGAGCTTTACGAGTGATATGATTTTGTTAAACACCGTTGTGTGTCGACACAGTTACGTTTAACTCTTGTACTTCTTCACGATGATGCTGGCGTTGTGACCGCCGAAGCCGAAGGTGTTGGACAATGCAACGTTGACAGTGCGCTTCTGTGCCTTGTTGAAGGTGAAGTTGAGCTTGTAGTCGATGTCGGGGTCGTTGTCGCCCTCCTCGTGGTTGATGGTGGGGGGCACGATGTCCTCCTGGCAGGCCTTGATGCTGAACAGAGCCTCGACTGCGCCGGTGGCGCCCAGCATGTGGCCGGTCATCGACTTGGTGGAGCTGATGTTGAGCGCATAGGCATGGTCGCCAAAGAGGTCCTTGATGGCCTTGGCCTCGCTCAAGTCGCCCACGTGGGTCGACGTGCCGTGCACGTTGATGTAGTCCACATCGTCGGGGGTGATGCCGGCGTCCTCGATGGCACGCTCCATCACCAGCTTGGCGCCCAGTCCCTCGGGGTGGCTGGCTGTGATGTGGTAGGCATCGGCGCTCATGCCGCCGCCTATCACCTCGCCATAGATCTTGGCACCGCGTGCAAGCGCGTGCTCAAGCTCCTCAAAGATGAGGCACACACCGCCCTCGCCTATCACGAAGCCGTCGCGCGAGGCGCTGAACGGGCGCGATGCTGTCTCGGGGCTGTCGTTGCGCGTCGACAGGGCCTTCATCGAGTTGAAGCCGCCCACGCCCACAGGGCAAATGGGGGCCTCCGAGCCGCCGGTGACGATGACCGGGGCCTTGCCCGTGCGCACATAGGTGAACGCGTCGATCATGGCGTTGGTCGAGGTGGCACATGCCGATACGACACCGTAGTTGGGGCCGCGGAAGCCATACTCGATCGAGATGCGGCCTGCTGCCATGTCGGCAATCATGGCCGGAATCAAGAACGGGCTGTACTTGGGGCCGTTTGCCTCATTCTTGGCATAGTAGCTCACCTCTTGCTCAAAGGTGTGGATGCCTCCGATACCCGAGCCGAAGATGACGCCCACCTGGTCGCGGTCAAGCTTGTCGTCGCTCAAGAGCCCGGCGTCTTCCACTGCCTGCTTGGCTGCTGCCATGGCATACTGGGTGTAGAGGTCAAACTTCTTGAAGTCGCGCAGCGCGTGGCGGTCGCCGGCCGGTACATAGTCCTCGGCCTTAAAACCCTTCACCTCGCAGGCAAACTTGGTCTTGAACAGGGTTGTGTCGAAATGGGTGATAGGTCCTGCACCGCTCACTCCTGCCAGGGCGTTTTTCCATGTGGTTTCCACATCGTTGCCCAGTGGGGTGATGGCTCCAAGACCTGTTACCACTACTCTCTTTAATTCCATGTTATGGTGATATCGGAAATTAAAAGTTTATTCTGCCTTTGCAGCCTCGATATACTTGATGGCGTCGCCCACAGTTTGAATGGTCTCGGCCTTCTCGTCGGGAATCTGGATGCCGAACTCCTTCTCAAATTCCATGATCAGCTCCACGGTGTCGAGTGAATCGGCGCCCAGGTCCTGTTGGAATGTTGCTTCTGGTGTTACTTCCGACTCGCTGACGCCAAGCTTGTCAACGATGATAGCTGTTACTCTTTTTGCGATTTCAGACATAATAATTTTAATTTAATGTGTTATTTGTGATTTGTTTCCTGTTTTTTTGGTGGTGCAAAGTAAGTAATTATTTGCCAAATAGTCAAGTAAAAAGGTTCCAAAATGCCCATTGTTGCACTTTTTTAGTGCAAACGTGCATGTTCGGAATTATTTTTTACAATTATTAAAGCTATTTGACACTGTGCCTTGTTAAATATTGTAATTTTTTCAACTTTTTCACTTTCGTCAGCGAGGCTCGTTGGCAATGGGGCGTGCCTTGGCCTTGTCCATGTAGTACACGACCATGATGGTGCCCTTGGCATAGCCTATGGCCACAGCCGTGCCCGTAGCGCTGGCAAAGACGTTGCCGCCAGTCTCGACAAAGCCGGCCTTGCCCATGTTCTGCGCCATGATGTCGACAACCTGCTGCTCGGTGTCGTTGGGGTAGATGCTCACGTCGGCAGTGGCCATCACAGCCTGCACGGGGGTCTTGAGGTTGAAGCTGTAGCCGCCGGCCACCTTGCTCACGATGGGCCCGTCGAAGACCACGTTGCCCATCTGGGTCACAAGCACGTTGTTGCCGTTGTACTGCTCGGGGTGCACCCCGTCGAGCATCTGGTAGAAGGTGGCCACGTCGGCCCCCTTGGCAATGCCGGCATATCCACGCTCGTCGATGGGCATCATCAGGCGGGCCGCCACATTGGCCGGGTCTACCTTGCCTATCACGGCATTGGTGCCCGGCGTGCCATTGACGTGCACAATCTTGGCCTTGCCCACGGGTTTGCCCTGGTCGTCGACGAGCCTGTAATAGTTGTCACCCTTCTTGGCGGCCAGCAGGCGGTTGCTGGCTATGTCGCGCAGGTCGGCATACTTGAGGGGCAGCAGCTGCTGCCCGCTGTGGTCGACCAGACCGGCCAGGCCGTCCTTGATCACGATATAGCTCTTGCCCACGGCCTTGGCTGCGTCATAGCTCTTGAGTATCTTGTCGGGCACCTGAGCCGGGTCGGGCACCTCCTTGCCCTCGGGGTTGAGGCACACCAGCGTGTCGCGCTTCTGCACCTTGAGCACGTCGCGCTTAAACACAGGACCGGGCTTGTACATGGTGCTGTTGCTCGAGAAGGTCTCCTTGCCCGTGCGGTCGATAAAGCTGAAGTCGACATAGGCCGTGTCCTGCTGGTTCATCGCCACGGTGTGGTCGCAGTACTGGAATGGCGCCACCTGGTCATATTGCATGGGTATCGCCACCTTGCCCTGCTTGTCGACAAAGCCCTGCTTGCCCTGCGCGTTGCCGGCCACGGCCAGGCCGCGGTCAAACATCGAGCATTGCACAATGCTGTCGCCCAGGTCGGCCACCGTCTTGCACGTCTTGTCGATGACCTGCAGGTTGCCGCCCTTGCGGCTGGCCACGGCCAGGCCGTCGGTCGAAAACTCGGTGCCGCTGGCATAGGGCTCCTTGTTCACCGGGTGCTTTGGGTCGCTCATGCTGTAGTAGTAGATGCCGCCCTTGTCGCCGGGCACATAGAACATGTCGTCGACGATGGCCGACGGTGCCTGCTTGAAGGCATCCTTGGCCACCACCTCGCCGGTCTCGATGTCGAGAATGCTCCACCGCGTCGAGCCCTGGAGCACGACGGGCAGGTATCGCGTCGAGTAGGGATAGTCTTCCTTGTCCTGATTGCTGCAGCTTGCAGCCATGGCCACAACAGCCAGCACAAGAGCAGCCTTGATTACGTTTTTCATCTTCTTCTTGTTGTGTTGTAAAAATGTGCAGTTTTTCTTTCCGGCCTCGGCCCCTGGGCTGCACACAGCCAGCCCGAGACCCAAACCAAAATGCGAATTTACAAATAATTTTCCTTACTCCCGCAACACTTCCCCCATTTTCTTTCTCACTCACGGCACCTCGCGTCCCAAACCTGAATAATTCATACTGTATTAAGACAGTGCCTCGTTTCTATACAAACGAAGCTGTTGGTGATAACCGGACGGTTGGAGTATGAATGACTTTTATCGTTATTACAGAGGTGGTGAACTTTTGTTATTAAATTTGCTCTTAAAAGTAAATTCATTGCCATAAAGTTTTGATATTTAATATATAATCTTTATCTTTGCACAAAATCATTGATGTGTGATTATGAGCAAAAATAATGATTACATCTTGACAACCATGGAATATCTTCAGAATTTAGGTATAGCGGTTGATAACTTAGGGCAGCTTCCTGAGGAAGCTGTCCACAAGCTACCTATAGCATTCAGTCATGCCTTTCTATTGTATTTCGTGAAATTACTGGGAAATGATGTTGTCCTGGCAATAGACAAGAACAAAGCATACACACCGGCTAAGGCTGCTAAGGTATTGCGAGTAATATCCGACCGACTGTCTTCTCCTGTCATATTAGTCTGTTCTGATGAACCATCATACAACATCCGTCGCCTGATAGCAAATAAAGTTGATTTTATTGTACCAGGCAAGCAGATGTTCCTTCCCTCTATGATGATCGACTTGAAGAAGCCAAAGATTAATAATGCTGATATAAAAGATGCAGCACCTACTATAACTCAAGTCCTGTTATTATGGCATATGGAAAAGGGGGATCTTAATGGCATGACTATGAAAGAACTTGCCAAGATGTTCATGACATCCTATGCTACAGTAAACAGAGCTGTAAGATGGATGGAGGGCAATGGCTTAGTTAATCTGACAAATAATAGAGAAAAGAAAATCAACTTTATTGCCTCTGGCAAGGGGCTATGGGAAAAATCCAAGGACTACCTTGCCACTCCAATAGAGAAAACTTTATATACGGATGATAAGCCGATAGGATTATTGGAATGTGGCATTAATGCACTGTCGGAGTACACTATGATAAACAGAGAGGATACAAATAGTTTTGCTGTTACACGTAAATATTTACGGGAAACAAACATCGCTACGGATGAAAGTTTCGGTACTACAAAATTGGAGATATGGCGGTATTCACCAGAATTATTGTCTACAAATAAAGTCGTTGACCCTCTTTCACTCTACCTGTCGTTAAGAGGTAACAACGATGAGCGAATTAAAATAGAATTAGACAGCTTAATAGAACATATAAAATGGTCAGAGGAATAGATATATTCAGAGATTACTTCAAGGGGTTTGAAAACAACTATATCATTATCGGTGGTACGGCCTGTGAATTTCACGAGGAGCAGTATGCGCAAGTTCCAAGAGCGACCAAGGACATAGACATTATATTGAATATCGAAGCTCTGTCACATAATTTTATCGAACGTTTTTGGTCATTTGTCAAGCAAGGTCAATATCAGCAGAGGGAGAAAGGAGCGGGGGGCATAGGTAGCGTACGTCATGAATACTATCGATTCATGAGGCCACAGACTTCTGGTTATCCAATGCAGATAGAACTTTTCTCCCGCAATCTCGGACTACTTGACTTCCCTGAGGATGCTGCAATTACGCCCATACCTACAGACGAGGATCTTTCCAGCTTGTCGGCTATACTTATGGATGACGACTATTACAATTTTACGATTCAGCACAGCACTCTTATGGATGGTGTCCACATAGCTGATATAGAGAGTCTTATATGTCTGAAAAGTAAGGCCTTTGTCGATTTAACAAGGCAGAAGCAGAATGGTGAGCATGTTGACAGTCGTAATATTTTGAAGCATAAAAAGGATGTGTTTCGTCTGGCTGCCATGCTAACCCCCGAGAACCATTATGATTTACCCAAGCAGCTTTCTGAAGATGTCGAGAAGTTTTGCTATCTTGCAGAAGAAGACCTTCCCAATGATGACTTCTTCAAGGCAGCGGGACTACCCGGACTAAATCCCGAAGAAATACTTTCTCAACTAAGAAAATCCTTCATCCATGCTTAAAATACAATACGCATCGGACCTTCATCTTGAATTTGCGGAAAACGCTCAATTTATAAAATCCAATTCTCTACAGCCTGTAGGAGATATACTTATTCTGGCCGGCGATACTGGTTATTTGGGTGATGAGAACTTCTACACTCACCCTTTCTGGGACTGGGCATCTCAGAACTTCGAGCAAGTGATCGTGTGTCTTGGCAATCATGAATTTTACAGGTATTATGATATTGCCACTTTGAGAGATGGAACAGAATTTGCCATCCGCTCTAATGTCCACTATTATTACAATAAAGTGATCAACATTGATGACATAGATATTATCGTATCTACGCTTTGGTCACATATAGATCAAAAGAATGCTTTTATGACAGAGTGCAGTGTATCTGACTTTCATCGCATTCTTTATAACAGAGAGCTCCTCAGTTATCAGAATTTTAATATCGAACACGAGCGCTGTTTGCAATTCATTAAGGATGCTGTCAACCAGAGTAAAGCAAGAAAGGAAGTTGTTGTAACCCATCATGTACCATCTTATCAGCTGAGCTCTCCTGATTTTGCGGGCAGCGCAATAAGAGGATCCTTTACCGTTGAATTGGCCGACTATATAGAAAATAGTGGTATAGACTACTGGATTTATGGTCATAGTCATCGCAATATCAATAAGAGAATAGGTAAGACACTGTGCTTGAGCAACCAGTTAGGTTATGTCTTTCACAATGAGAATAAGGACTTCCACAGTGATGCCATGATATGTGCCTGAGTTTGCACTTCAATTTCAGAAGATAGTGAGGTAGACTCTATAGGGGGAATGGGCGCTTGAAAAAATTAGTTTGTTGTCGTTCGAGACTTAATGGCGGATTGGGGATGGGGCTTCACATGCCCCCAGCCCCAATCCGTTATTAAGTCGCGCAAAATGTAACTTTCAACCAGCAATACAAAAAAAGAGACCGAAGTCTCCCCGAGATTAACCAACTTTGTATTGCAATATGTATTGTCAATTAACCTCGCAGCAAAGGTTGCAAATTTTCGCCTTACTGCAAAGAAGGACTCCGAGAAAAGTTATCGCCTCGATAGTGGGGTGCAGTCAATCAACACTCAGCCGCGAAATAAAGCGCAACTCGACAGAAAAGGGAGAGTAGGCCTTCTTGCAAAAAACGGGTTCTGCCAAAGAAAATAATGTTTTTTTTATGTTGCTCAATTGAATTGTTTGTTGTATCTTTGTACATAGAAGCTGTATGTATTGATTTGATTTTTAGTACTTTAAAATTAATACTTTTTCTTGAATTGCACAAGAAATGCAGTTTTTTTGTTACATTATTCAGGCTAAAACTTGACTTGATTATGAAAACAAGACTCACACTCCTGGTGGCAGGCCTGGTGGCAACTGCGCTGGGCGCCATGGCCAAGGTTCCCGCCAGGGCAATCCCCTTTATCCTCGATTCTCACCTCTACATTCAGGCTACGGTGGCCGACACCATCCCAGTGTCGCTCATCTACGACACCGGTGCCGACCGCCTGTATCTCGACAAGGACTACATGCGCCTCTCGCCGCTGGGCAAGCTGCCGCTGCGCAAGGGCAAGGCCCAGATGGGCGGTGCCGGCAACAGCGGTGCCAAGACCATACCGATTGTCATCGACCCGCTGCGGCTGAAAATGGGCAGTGTGGACTATCGCGAGACCATCACGCCCATCATTGAGCTGCGTGAGATTCTGGGCCGCTATGCCGATGGCATGATAGGCAACAATGCCGTGCTGGGCAAGCCCTTGATGGTGAACTATACCTCTGGCTACCTGCTCCAGCTCGACAGCCTCGCGCCCTCGGCGCTCGAGGGCTACACCCGGCTGCCGGCCCGCCTCGAGAACAACAGGATCTATGTGGAGTGTGAGCTCGACGTCGACTCGCTGCAGCGCCTGAAAGGCGATTTCCTGCTCGACCTGGGGTGTGGCGGCACGGTGGTGCTCACCAATGAGACCAGAAAAAAACTCGACTTGAGCGGCAAGCCCCAGGCCGAGTGCTACTTTTCCAACTTGGGAGTGGGGGGCAGCGGCACCACCGTCGACTTCAGAACCGCGTCGTTCAAGTTTCTCGACCAGCTGCGCAACGTGGTTGTGTCGGCCTCGCGCAGCACCCAGGGCGCATTGTCGCGTCGTCCCTATCTGGGCTTGATAGGCAACGATATCTTGTGCCACTACGACCTCATCATCGATGCCACGGGCAAGGCTCTTTACGCCCGCCGCAACAGCGTTGCCGACAGCTCCTATCAGCACAGCTCGCGCATGCAGATGGGCTATGTCGACCGCACCGACATCGCCCAGGGGTGGATTGTGAGCAGCCTCTATGCCGGCGGCATCGCCGAGAAAGCCGGTTTCGAGATAGGCGACACGATCATCTCGATCAACGGCCGCCCCGTGAACGGCATCACGTGGGAGGAGCAGCGCAAGGGGCTCGGGCTCAAGGGTAGCACCACCATCGAGGTGAAGAAAAAGAACGGCACTCGAGCCACCCTCGTCATCAACATCGACAAGGAGATCATATAGAGCACATGCCGCCAGCCACAACACGGCTAACCCAGCCTTGTGCAGAGTTTTAGTGTAAAAAATGGGTGGAAATGGGCGGAAACTGCAGCCCCGGGGCGCGGTCGCGCACCGGGGCTGTGAAAGGGAGCGGAGTGAGGGAGATTCGAACTCCCGAAGCGCTTTTGACGCTTACACGCTTTCCAGGCGTGCCTCTTCAGCCACTCGAGCATCACTCCAAAATGGGCACCGTTGTTGTGCCTGCAACGGGGGCTTGCTGCCGTTGCGCGTGCAAAGGTAATGAATTTTCCTTGAATATGGCGAAATTTATGATTAATTTTGTGTGATGGATTTGGCTAACACACACAATAGCACGCCTGAGCCTGTCGACAGCCGCGACCGGCTGGTTGCGCAGTTTGGCACCGAGGTGATGCAGCAGCTGCCCTATGAGCCCAACCAGGAGCAACTCACGCTCGTTGCGGCGATGGCCCACTTCTTGTTCTACGGTGGCGAGCGGGCGGTGTTTGTGCTCAACGGCTATGCCGGCACGGGCAAGACCTCGATGGTGGGCGGCATTGTCAAGGCCTTGAGCCTGCGCGGCATCAAGACGGTGCTCTTGGCTCCCACCGGGCGTGCGGCCAAGGTGTTTGCCGAGTACTCGGGGCACACGGCCTACACCATACACCGGCGCATCTACCGGCAGGCGGGCTACCTGGAGGCTGGCTTCGGGCTGGCCGAGAACAAGCAGACCGACACGCTCTATGTGGTCGACGAGGCCTCGATGATAAGCAACAGCGCGGGCGAGGGCTCGATATTTGGCACGGGGCGGCTACTCGACGACTTGATGCACTATGTGTACAACGGGCGTGGCTGCCGGCTGGTGCTCATGGGCGATGCGGCCCAGCTGCCTCCTGTGGGGCAGAGCGAGAGCCCTGCGCTCAATGCCAAGGTGCTGCAGGGCTACGGGCTCACGGTCTACAACCTGCATCTCAAGGCCATTGCCCGGCAGGCGGCCCAGTCGGGCATATTGTACAACGCTACCATTCTGCGCCAGGTGATGGAGAGCGGGGTGCTGTGTGCGCCCAGGCTGGAGCTGAAGCGTTTCCCCGACATCGATGCCATCACGGGCGAGTTTCTGCTCGAGACCATAGGCGACTGCTACGACCGCGATGGCATGAACGAGACTATCGTGGTCACGCGCAGCAACAAGCGAGCCACGATGTTCAACTTGGGCATACGCAACAGTTTGCTCTACCGCGAGGAGGAGCTCGTGAGTGGCGACATGCTGCTGGTGTCGAAAAACAACTACTATTGGGCGGCCGACTATGAGCAGATGGATTTCATCGCCAATGGCGACGTGGTGAGGGTGACACGCGTGTGGGGCGACATCGAGCGCCGCTACGGGCTCGACTTTGCCAACGTCACCGTGCAGTTTCCTGACCACGGCGACCTGGAGATGGACGCTAAAATCATTGTCGACTGCCTGGTGAGCGACACTCCGGGTCTCACGCCGGCACAGAGCGAGTCCCTGTATCAGGGCGTGCTGGCCCAGTATAGCGGCGACAAGCGCTCGCGTTACCGCGAGATGAAGAAAGATCCCTACTTCAATGCGCTGCAGGTGAAGTATGCCTATGCCGTGACTTGCCACAAGGCGCAGGGTGGGCAGTGGCGCAACGTGTTTGTCGACATGGGCAGCATCATGCCCGACGCCTTCGCCACGCTCAGCTTCTACCGCTGGCTCTACACGGCCATCACGCGTGCCCGCGACAGGGTGTATCTCATCAACTGCCCGCTCGAGAGCGACCTGCCCGGGCAGGACGAATAGCTTTACTTTTCCACCCCCTCTCAAGGATAAATGACGGGGGCGGCTGGAATGCATCCAGGCCGCCCCCGCTGTTGTGGTGATTCTTGTTGTCGCGCTCAGGTCAATACTGCACGTCGTTGTCCATCATCTTCTTGGTGTCCCACGGAGCGGGGTCGCCGCCCAGGTACTTGTGGAACCACTCGAGGTGGGCGTTGTAGTACACGGGCATCGAGTTGAGCTCGTCGGGCCAGTGGCCGTCGTTGCTGAAGATGATGAGGCGCGAGGGGATGCCCAGGGTTTGGAGCACCGAGAAGTATTGCAGACTCTGGGTGTAGCTCACGCGGTAGTCGCGCTCGCCGGTGATGATGAGCGTGGGCGTCTTGAAGTTGCTCACATAGTTGGAGGGCGAGAACTTTTGGTACAAGTCGCTGTTCCAGGGCTGGCCCTTGAGGTCGAAGTTGGGGAACCACAGCTCCTCGGTGGCGCCCCACATGCTGCGCAGGTCGTAGAGGCCCATCATCGAGGCCAGGCACTTGAAGGGGTGCTCATGGCCCTGGAGCCAGTTCATGAAGTAGCCGCCATAGCTCCAGCCCATGGCGCCCATGCGGGTAGCGTCGACATAGGGGAGCTTGCTCAGTGCCTCGGTCACGGCCATCACATCCTGGTAGGGCTTGCCGCCCCAGTCGCCCGAGATGGCTGTGGTGAAGGCTTGGCCATAGCCCGTGGAGCCGTGGGGGTTGGGGTAGGCCACGACGTAGCCGGCACCGGGATACACCTGCCAGTCGCCGCGGAAGCTGTTGAGCCACTGCATCTGCGGGCCGCCGTGCACGTTGATCACGAGCGGGTATTTCTTGGCGGGATCGAAGTTGTGGGGCTTCACAACGAAGCACTCAATCTTGGCGCCGTCGCTGCCGTCGACCCACATCACCTCGCTGGGGCGAATGTCGACCTCGTCTTCAAGTGCCTGGTTGAGGAAGGTGAGCTGTTGCTCCTTGCGTCCGTCCTTGCTGCGGTACAGGGCCACGGGCTTGCCGGTGGTCGAGTAGGTGTAGTAGATGTAGCCGTCGGGGGCCACGGCAAAGTCGAAGATGGCGCGGTCGGGTATCACCTTGGCCCACTTGCCGCTCTTGATGTCGACCTTGTAGAGGGGCTTCTCGCCGGTTTCCTCGACGATGAAGTAGATGGTGCGGCTGTCGGGCATCCACTTGTAGGCGTCGACCCAGTTGTCGAGGTTCTCGGTGAGCAGGGTCTTGGCGCCCGTGGCACGGTCGTAGAGGGCCAGGCGGAAGCGGTCGCTCTCGTGGCCGGGCACGGCCTGGGTGCGATAGGCGATATACTTGCCGTCGGGCGAATAGGCGGGGTCGCCGTCCCAAGCCTCATTGGCAGCGGTGATGCAGCGGGCCTGGCCGCCCGTCACGGGCACGATGTAGAGGTCGCAGTTGGTGTTGGCCTCGGGGTGGGCCGTGTGGTTGCTCACGTAGCACAGCTCCTTGCTGTCGGGCGAGAAGGCAAAGCCCGGGGTGTTGCCAAAGGTGGGCGTCACATACTCGCCTGGGGTGACATCGACATAGGTCTTGGCCGCGATGTTGTAGACGATGATGTGGGAATACTTGCCGTCGGCATAGTCGGTCCAGTGGCGATAGAGCAGTTTGTCGGCGATGTGGCCTTGCACGGGGCCCTCGGCGCGCTTGCGGGCGCGCTCGGCATTGGCCTTGCCGTCGGCTCCTCCCAGGTCGGGATAGACTTGGGCGGCAAAGGCCAGCAGGTTGCCGTCGGGGCTGAGCACAGCGCCGCTCACGCCGAGTGGATATTGTGTCACCTGCTCGACGGCGCCTGTGGCCACGTTGCAGCGAAACACCTGTGGCGTCTTGTTCTCCTTGCCGTCGTCGTCGAGCGTTGTGGCCGTGCCGTTGTAGTATATCCACTTGCCGTCGGGGCTATATTGCGCTCCGCTCGACTTGCCCTCGGTCATGGGCTTGAAGGCGGGCGCTCCCTTGGCGGCAAGGTTCATGATTTGTATTGCGGTTGCCGACTTGTGTGCCTTGAGGTCCTTCTTGGTGACGGCAAAGGCCAGCGTCTTGCCGTCGGGCGAGAGGTTGAGGCCCGACACGCTCTGCACGCGGTAGAGGTCGGCAATGGTGAAGGCGCGCTTCGGTTGCGCGCCCATGTGCGATATTGCCATGATAGCTAAAAATAATGCAATTGCTGTTCTCATTGTTGAAAAAGATTTCTTGGTCTGAGATGGTGTAACGTGAATTTTTAAGATAAAGAATATCGTGTACAGAGTGGCGCTGTGGCCTCACTTCATCACAAGCTCCACGGGGCAGTGGTCGCTGCCGTAGATCTCGTTGTGTATCGAGGCGCCTTGCATCATGGGAGCGAGGCGGTTGCTCACTATAAAGTAGTCGATGCGCCAGCCGGCGTTCTTCTCGCGGGCACGGAAGCGGTAGCTCCACCAGGAGTACACCCCCTCGAGATCGGGGTAGAAATAGCGGAAGCTGTCGGTGAAGCCGGCGTCGAGCAGCTGGGTCATTTTCTCTCGTTCCTGGTCGGTGAAGCCGGCGTTCTTGCGGTTGGTCTTCGGGTTCTTGAGGTCGATTTCCTCGTGAGCCACATTCATGTCGCCGCATGCGATCACGGGTTTCTTCTTGTCGAGCGCCAGCAGGTAGTTGCGAAAGTCGGTTTCCCACGTCATGCGGTAGTCGAGGCGGCGCAGGCCGTCCTGGCTGTTGGGCGTGTAGACGCACACGAGATAGAACTCGGGCATCTCGAGGGTGATCATGCGCCCCTCGTGGTCGTGCTCGTCGATGCCCATGCCATAGGTCACGGCCAGCGGGGTGTGACGGGTGAAGATGGCCGTGCCGCTGTAGCCTTTCTTCTCGGCATAGTTCCAGTAGCTCTTATAGCCGTCGAAGGCGAGGTCGAGCTGCCCGGCCTGCATCTTGGTTTCCTGCAGGCAGAAGAAGTCGGCGTCGAGTTGCTCGAAGGCTTCTTTGAAGCCCTTGCCCACGACTGCACGCAGGCCGTTTACGTTCCATGATATGAATTTAAGCATCTTTGACCTCCTTCTCTTGGTTTGTTTCACTTTCACTGTGGGTCTCGCTTGCCTGCTGTCGTGCCAGGCTGTCGGCTTGCCGAGCCCGCTGCTCGAGGGCCGCGCGCTCGAGCTTGCGGTACTGCCGCGAGTAGCGCAGCGACACGATGAGCGCAGCCAGGGCCACAAGGAGCCCCAGAATGGGCAACCATTGCGGCAGCTGGAAATTGGAACCTGCATAGAGCACGGCAGCAGCTATGACGATGCACACGGCGTCGCTGATGAGGGCGCGTTTACGTAAGGTTTTGTAATCCATAATATTGATTGATAGAGATATTAATGCAAATATACTATTATTTTTCGGTGATATCAAAATGTTTTTCACATTTATCGTCGTGCGTGTAGGGGCGCCACTGGGGCAGACCCTCGCCGTTGGGATTGCCGGTCTTGGCAAAGTTGGTCCAGTACCTGATCATGAGCTGGCTCAGCTGCCAGTCGCCCTTGCGCCAGGGACGCCAGCTCGATGCCAGGGTGCCAAACACGTAGCGTATCTCGGCCGTGTGCCGTGCTCCCGAGTTGCCGGGCTTCTTCATCTTGTCGCCTGGCAGGCCGCGGTCGAAGCAGTACACCCAGGTGGGATTGCCGGCAGCGTTCTCCATGAGGGCCCACTTGCGGGCGGCGCGGCGCATCACGGGCTTGACCAGGTCGTTGCGGTTGTAGCCTATCATGTAGGGGATGGGCAGCACGTGCTTGCGGCGCGTGGCCTCGCCAAACGACTCGGTGATGACTTGGCCGTCGATGGTGGGCCACACAAAGGGTATCTTGAGGTGACGGCGGCTGAGTTTGAGCACC
This sequence comes from Sodaliphilus pleomorphus, assembly GCF_009676955.1. Classification (GTDB taxonomy): domain Bacteria; phylum Bacteroidota; class Bacteroidia; order Bacteroidales; family Muribaculaceae; genus Sodaliphilus; species Sodaliphilus pleomorphus. The sequence continues at coordinate 2,124,822 of NZ_CP045696.1, forward strand.
AGGCTGTTGAGTGTCATGATGGGCACGCGGCGCAGCGAGTCGATGCTCGGGCAGCGGGCATATTTCATGAGCGACTTCCCGAAGTTTTGCGACCAGCGCCGCCCCACTGGGAAGATGATGTTGCGGTAGCCGCCGCCGCTCTGCATGATGGCCTTGTCGATCAGGCCCTTGCACAGGGGCGACGAGACGAGGGCCTGCACGCTGCCCGCCCCGGCGCTCTCGCCGAAGAGGGTGACATTGGTCGAGTCGCCGCCAAAGGCGGCAATGTTGCGCCTCACCCAGCGCAGGGCGGCAATCTGGTCCATGAGCCCGTAGTTGCCCGAGCCAGGGGTGCCCGCCTCGCGCGCCAGGTCGGGGTGGGCCATGAAGCCTGCCGTGGCCAGGCGGTAGCCCACGGTGACCAGTATCACGCCGTGAGCGACGAGGCTGTCGCCCCAGAACTCACGCGCCGAGGCCCGACCCGACCAGAAGGCACCGCCGTGTATCCACACCATCACCGGCAGGCGCTGGCGCTCGCCCTTGGGAATCCAGATGTTGAGGTAGAGGCAGTCCTCACTCACCCTCACGTGGGCCGTGGTGTCGCGATACTCCATGGCATAGAAGTTGCCGCGCCGCGCCCACATCATGGGGTAGCACATGGGCCCCCAGTCGCTGCACAGGCGCACCGTGTCCCACGGCGTTGCCGGCTGCGGGGCTCGCCACCGCAGCTCGCCCACGGGCGGGGCAGCATAGGGGATGCCGCGAAACACCTCGCACTCCGCGCTCGATGTCACGCTCTGCACCGGGCCGCTCTCGGTGTTGACCACCGTCTGGCCCCTGGCAGCCACGCCGGTTGCCAGCAGCAGCGCCAGCAATATGACCAGCTGCCTTACCAAAACTTCTTGAGCTCGGCGTTGTACTCAAAGCCTGCCGCCTTGAGTTTGCTCATGAGGGCGGCCTTGTCGACGTTGTGCAGGTGGCAGAAGTCGTCGAGCGAGGCGCAGTTGTCGCGCAGCTCGGTGTTGACGTAGCTCAACAGTATCATCGGGTCTTGTGGTAGATTTTCCATATTTCTCTTGTGTCTATTTTTGGGTGCAAAGATAGTGCAAAAAATGTTTCACCGGCGAGCGCATGTCCAAGAAGAATGCGTAAAAACGGGTCAACAAGCAGAATCAACAGCTGTTGCAAGTAGCAAGAAACAACTTGATTGATGCGCACATGAGTTCCAATGTTGTTTTTCGAGCCCGAGGCTTCACGTAGATGGAATTTTTTTGTTTATCTTTGTAAAACAAGAACAGCATGCAAAAGATATGAAAAATAAGAGCTTTGGAATGATCATGAGCGAGGAGTTTAAGAAGCATGACCTCACCCGATCTCAACCAGCGAAGCTCATTGGTCTCCCCCTTATTGATGTCACCAACGGCGATGCTTGCAATGCGTGTAGACTATGAGGCTTTCAGGCGCGAGGTGATGAGCGTGATTGCAGCCATCCCGCGGGGCAAGGTGGTGAGCTACGGGCAAATTGCCTTCTTGATAGGGCGGCCCCGCAACTCCCGCCTGGTGGGACGCGTGCTGCGCACTGCCAGCGACGGCCCTCACATGCCCTGCCACCGCGTGGTGAACAGCGCGGGACGCCTGGCACCGCACTGGCCAGGACAGCGGCAGCTGCTCGAGGCCGAGGGGGTGCTGTTCAAGCCCAACGGGCACGTCGACATGAAACAGTGCGGCTGGCGATTTATGGAAATCGACAGCGATGACTTTTTTTCACATGCTTGAGCCAATGAGCAATGACAGGATACATCGGTTTCACACCAGCGTGAGCGGCATCGAGCTGCCCGCGCAGTTCACGTTTCCTTTTCACTATGTGCCCCACCCGCTGGCTGTGGCTGCCGCCGGCGAGGTGATGCGCTACGTGGCCACCCGTGTCGAGTGGCGCCATGAGTTGCAGGCAGGCAAGATGCTGGGCGTGCTGGTGGTGACTGGCGACAACGGGCTGGGTTATCTGGCCGCCTTCTCGGGCAACTTGTGTCACAGCAACGATTGGGACTACTTTGTGCCGCCCGTCTACGACCTGTTGCAGCCCAGGGGCGAGTTCAGGCGCGGCGAGGCCGCGATCACCCACCTCAATCACGTCATTGCTCAGCTCGAGCACGACGGGCAGGCCGCTGCCTGCCAGCGCCGCATCGAGGAGCTTGAGATGCAGTGCCGTGTCCACGTGGCGCAGTGGAAAAGCACCATGCGGGCCTCCAAGCAGCTGCGCGATGCCATGCGGGCCAACGGCAGTCTCAAGCCGCAGCAAGAGCAGGCGCTCATTGCCGAGAGCCAGTACCAGAAGGCCGAGCTCAAGCGCATTAAGCGCGCCAGTGCACGGGAGATTGATGCCGAGCGTGCCCGGCTCGAGGAGCACGAGAGTCGCGTGGCGCAGCTCAAGCAACGGCGCAAGACCATGAGCGAGGCGCTGCAGGAGCGCATATTCCGTCTCTTTGTAGTGAGCAACGCGCGCGGTGAGCGCAAAGATCTGGTCGACGTGTTTTCCAGCTACTACGGCTGCAAGCGGCTGCCGCCTGCCGGCACGGGAGAGTGCTGTGGGCCCAAGCTGCTGCAATATGCCTACGGCCACCACTTGCAGCCCGTGTGCATGGCCGAGTTCTGGTATGGCCGCTCGCCGGTGGGCGAGGTGCGGCACCACGGCCACTACTATCCTGCTTGCCAAAGCAAGTGCCGCCCCTTGCTCGACTTCATGTTGCAGGGGCTCGATGTGGAGAGCAATCCTCTTGCCCAGCCAAGTGCTGAAACGGTCGACGGTGAGCGTCTCGACATCGTGTACGACGACCCATGGATAATGGTCGTCGACAAGCCGGCCGGCATGCCCACAGTGCCAGGCAAGCAGTGTGCCGTCTCGCTGCTCGACCGCCTCAGGCAGCTGTTGCCTCAGGCCACAGGGCCGCTCGTCGTGCATCGTCTCGACCAGATGACGTCGGGTCTCGTGCTTGTGGCCAAAACCAAGGAGGTGCACAAGGAGCTGCAACGCCAGTTTGCCGAGCACAGCATCAAGAAGCGCTACACGGCTGTCGTGGCAGGCCAGGTGCAGGGCGAGACGGGCGTGATCGACCTGCCGTTGCGGCCCGATATCGACGACCGCCCGCGGCAGTTGGTGGACCCGCGCCACGGCAAGCCGGCTGTGACCCGCTGGAAAGTGATCAAGCGTGGCCACGACGGCACCACGCGCATTGCCTTCTATCCCCTCACCGGCCGCACCCACCAGTTGCGGGTGCACGCCTCACATCCTGGCGGACTCAACGCACCCATCGTGGGCGACATGCTCTATGGCACAGCCGGCAGTCGCTTGTGCCTGCATGCCGAGAGCATCGCCTTTGTCCATCCTGTCACTCACAAGGAGGTCACTGTTGAGTCAAAAGCCAAATTCTGAAGTGTGTGTGTGCTACTTCACAGCCGTGTAGATTGAACAGGTGCCCAGCGTGAGGCGCCGCACGCTGCAGTGCCCGAAGCCGGCCTGGCGCATGAGCTCGAGCATGGCCTGGCCTTGCGGCACGGCGGCAATGCTCTCGGGCAGATACCGGTAGGCACTCTTGTCGCCGCTCTTGAGCGAGCCGAAAAACGGAATGACGTGCATGGCATAGAGGTTGTAGAAGAAGCGCACCAGCGCGTTGCGGGGGGTCGACAGCTCGACCACACACAGCAGGCCGCCAGGCCGCATGACGCGGTACATCTCCTTGTAGCCCTGGTCGATGTGCTCGAAGTTGCGTACCCCGAAGGCCACTGTCACGGCGTCGAAGGTGCCGTCGGCATAGCGCATGTGCAGGCTGTTGCCCTGCTCAAAGGTGATGTGCTGCTCCAGGTGCAGGGCCTCGACCTTGCGGCGGGCCACGTCGAGCATGCCCTCGCTCAGGTCGATGCCGGTGAGCGTGGCGGGGTGAATGGTGTCGTAGAGCTTGACAGCAAAGTCGCCTGTGCCTGTGGCCACGTCGAGAATGTGGGCCGGATGCGCGGCTGCCACCAGTTTGCAAGCCACCTTGCGCCACCACTTGTCGATGCCCATGGTCATGGCCCGATTCATGAAGTCGTAGGCCGGGGCGATGCTGTCGAACATTGCCTGCACTTGCTGGGTTTTGCCTTGCTTGTCGCCATAGGGCATGATGTGTTCTACCTTGTTGTCCATGCTTTTAAAAGTGTAGTGTAGAGAAACAAAACAGCGCAACCCGCCGCCGTGGGCCCTCAAGCCTGTTGCGGCAAGTTGCGCAGTGGGTGATGATGGTTAACGGGTTTTCAAGTAATTTTTCACGTTGGTCTCGATGCGTGCGGCCAGGTCGACGCCTTGCTGGTCGTTGCGCTCGAAGTGTTTGCCGGTGATGTCCTCGTAGAGCTCGATGTAGCGCTCGGCCACCGACTCGCAATAGGCATCGGTCATCTCGGGCACTTGCTGGCCGGGCTTGCCCATGAAGTCGTGCTCGATGAGCCACTGGCGCACAAACTCCTTGCTCAGTTGCTTCTGCGGCTCGCCCTTTTCCAGTTTCTCCTCATAGCCGTCGGCATAGAAGTAGCGTGACGAGTCGGGCGTGTGTATCTCGTCCATGAGTATCACCTTGCCGTCGCGCTTGCCAAACTCATACTTGGTGTCGACCAGTATCAGGCCCTTGCTGGCGGCAATCTCGCTGCCGCGCTTGTACAGGGCGCGGGTGTAGCGCTCTACCGTCTCATAGTCGTCTTTGCCGATGAGGCCCTGGGCAATGATTTCCTCCTTGGAGATGTTCTCGTCGTGGCCGCTGGCAGCCTTGGTGGTGGGAGTGATGATGGGCTCGGCAAAGCGCTGGTTCTCGCGCATGCCCTCGGGCAGACGCACGCCGCACAGCTCGCGGCAGCCTTCCTTGTAGGCACGCCAGGCACTGCCGGTGAGAATGCCGCGTATGATCATCTCAACGGGGAAGCCTTCGCACTTGAGACCCACGGTGACCATGGGGTCGGGGGTGGCCAGCTTCCAGTTGGGCACGATGTCGGCCGTGGCGTCGAGAAACTGAGCGGCGATCTGGTTGAGCACCTGGCCCTTGCAGGGAATGCCCTTGGGCAGGACGACGTCGAATGCCGAGATGCGGTCGGTAGCCACCATCACCAGGATGTCGTCGTCGATGTTGTACACGTCGCGCACTTTGCCATGATAAACACTCTTTTGACCTTCAAAATGAAAATCGGTGTGAACTAATGTGTTAGCCATTTTGTTTTTGTTTGTTTTATTTGTTAAGTCGATGATGTCGCGATAGTATGTGTGTAATATACTGGGCGTGGCAGGCTACTGGCTGGCCTCGTCGCGGGCTTGCTGCTTGACCATGGCCTCGTGGCGCTCATAGGCCTCGACGATGCGTTGCACCAGGGCGTGGCGCACGATGTCTTTTTTCTCAAACTCGACGATGCCTATGCCTTTCACCCTGTGCAGTATCTTGAGCGCCTGCACCAGGCCCGATGGCGTGCTGCGGGGCAGGTCGATCTGGGTGGTGTCGCCCGTTACGATCATCTTGCTGCCCATGCCCAGGCGGGTGAGAAACATCTTGATTTGGTGAGTGGTCGTGTTCTGCGCCTCGTCGAGCACGATGATGGCGTCGTTGAGCGTGCGGCCGCGCATGAAGGCCAGCGGTGCTATCTGTATCACGTCGCCCTCCATGAGCTCGCGCAGCTTGGCGCCGGGTATCATGTCTTCGAGTGCGTCGTAGAGCGGTTGCAGGTAGGGGTCGATTTTCTCCTTCATGTCGCCAGGCAGGAAACCCAGCTTCTCGCCGGCCTCCACAGCCGGGCGCGAGAGAATGATCTTGCGCACCTCTTTGTTCTTGAGCGCCCGCACGGCCAGTGCCACTGCCAGATAGGTCTTGCCCGTGCCGGCAGGGCCCAGGGCAAAGGTGAGGTCGTTTTCGCCGAAGGTTTTCACCAGCAGCTGCTGGTTGGGGGTGCGGCCCGAGATGGGCTTGCCGTTCACGCCATACACGATCACGTCGTCCATCTTGAGCTCCTTGGGCGGCTGGCCCTTGACGGTGTCGAGTATCACGTCTTCGGTGAGCTTGTTGTACTTGAGGCAATAGGCCTCAAGCTCCTTTATCTTGTGCTCGAAGTGAGCTGTCTCCTCATCGTCGCCTATCACGGTGATCACGCTGCCGCGGGCAGCCATGCGCAGCTTGGGAAAGAGGTTGCGTATGAGTTGGATATTGGCGTTGTTCACCCCGTAGAAAACCACTGGGTCAACGCTGTCGATCAATACATGCCGTTCTATCATAGAAGATTGTAAAATCTACCGCAAAGTTACAAAAAGATTATAGATTACCGCTCATAGTGTGTAGCGTTTTTCACTGCACGCCGCACTACAATGCGGCCAGAGCGCCGCCCTGCTGCACCCCGGCACTGCCCAGGCGCTCTTGCAGCTGGCGACGGGCCTCGGGACTCTTGACGCGCTCGATGTCGTGCATGAGCTGGTCGCGCGGCACCACGCCCTTGTCGACGAGTGGCTTGAACACCGCTTCCACGTGGTTGCCAGGGTTGTTGCCCAGCCATGTGAGAAACGGCAGCGGGTTGCGCCAGTAGAGCTGGTAGACCACCGCGATGAAGTCGCGGCTGCCGCGGTTGGCAGGCTTGGTGGCCTGGAAGTCGAGCTTGGGCATGAGGCCGTGGCCGCTGTGCGGGTAGCGCAGCAGGTCCATCATGTCGAAGGCGGCAATCGAGGGGTCGTCGTCGCCCAGCGAGCCGCGCAGCTTCACAATCTTGGCTTGCGTGAGCTCGAGCGAGCCGTCTTGCAATATCGAGTACACATAGTTGCGCTCCATGCGCCATCGGGGCTCGGCCATGCCAGTGGAGTCGCCGGCGTCGATGCAGCTCGACACGCGGGTGAGCATGAGTTCGTTGCCGTCGACCACCCGGCAGGCAATCGAGTCAGAAAACAGGCGCTCCTCGTCGGGATAGTTCCACATGCCGTTGCGCGTGGGCCCGTTGGCCACGCCCACATCGATGGCATCGACCACCGTGCCGGCCTCGTTGTAGGTCACCAGCTCAACGCGCTGGTCGCGGCCCAGCTTCAGCACAAAGGCCACCAGCACGTTGCCTTGCTGCAAGGGCCGCACCCCCACGATGTAGACCTGTGCCGTGTCCTGGCCCACTCCTGTCTCGGGCAGGGCCTTGAGCAGGCGCACGGCAAGCGAGTCGCTGAGCCGCACGTTGGGCTTGGGCACCGAGTCGGGATTTGTGCTCCACAGGTTGAGCTGCTCGTCGGTCACAAGCGGTCGCACGTCGACGCCCATGGCCTCGAGAAAGGGGATGCCGTCGTCCTTGGCCTCGTCGAGCGAGATCCCGCCACCGTGGCCCCCGCAGGCAGCCAGCAGCACGCACAGCAGCCCCGCGCCACAATATAAAAATATGTTTTTCATTCCACTCCTTTTCATAAATACAAAGATAGTGCACAGCCATTACACCGCAAAAATTATTTTTCTGCCCGATGTGGTGACCGATGGTTCCACATGGGCTCTTCTGGAGGCCGATAGAATTGGGATTTGTTAGAAATGTGGTCAAAATATTTGTGTTTTGTAACCGCTAAACGGGTTTTTTTATATAGCCTAAAATCTGCAAGAAGAGCCGGTTGCTCCGTGTAGATATTAAGAGCAAACTGCCTTGCCGTCCCATACTTCAAAGCGCTGGCGCATGATTGCCGGCAATGTTATGCTGAGAATCATTGCTGGAGAAATAGATAAACAAGTGTAGTCGAAATTTGCTTGTATCATTGAAAAAGTGTATTTATACTAAATAAACACGAAAATAGGAGATAAACACCCTATGATTAGTGTTTACCTCCTACTCGATTGCTTTATATTAGAGAGAGGAGAGGAGTGGTGGCGTGGGCCTAAAGGCCCGCCATGCAGTGTTTCTCAGTTGTTGCTCAAGATGATGTTGATGAGGGCAGTCACATCGCTCACATTGACCACGCCGTCGCCGTTGAGGTCGCACACGGCGTCGCTATAGCTGGCAGTGCCCAGCACGCGGTTGATGAGGGCGGTGACGTCGGTCACGTTCACCTGGCCGTCGGCGTTGATGTCGCCGGTGGCTGCAGTCGAGTTGCTGATGACAATCTTGCCTGTTACTTCATTGCCGTTCTTTCCTATAATCTGATGTTTCTCAGCATCGAAAGCTGCACCAGCAGGGTCAACTATGCCGCAATTCTTGAGTGCGAGCGAATTGAAATGCAACAATGGTGGTTGATTCTCCTGAGTTTCTGCAGTGATATTGGCATTATCGATAACTACATCAGAACCCCAAGAAGCATCTCCTGCATGGTTTATATATTTTCCAGCAATACATGCTCCTTCAGATTTGATGTCGAGCGTACAGTTGGAAATCGTAGCGTTTCCTCCTAAGACTATGGCTACATCTTTATCACATCTCGCAGTGAGTTTTCCGCTACCCGTAATAGTTCCGTTTCTATAGAATTTAATTGCCTTAACCATGTCTCCGCTGGTGCTCACGCTGTTGTTTCCTACGAGATTTAGCGTCATGTCATATTCACTAAAGTATATCACACTGTACCTGAGAGGCTTATCACTGCTGATAGTAGCATTGTGCAGGGTGAGCGTCTTGGTGTCAGGATCGTAGCTAACCCAGCCGCTGATGCCCTCGCCGGTGATGTCTTCATTGTTAGTGTTATCCACTGCCACTGTGCCCACATTCACGCCATAGTCAACAACCTTTCCAATGACAATCTTATCTTTAATGTCAGAGAGTGTTCTGCGAAAAACAATGTTATGCTTATTAGCATAGAAATAAGCGCCTTGAGGCTGAAGAATTGCACAATCCTTGAGAGTGAGCGATTTAAGGTTATAGGTAGGATAACCATTGCCTGTAACCTGTGTCGTTACGCTGGCATTATCAATGGTAAGATCGGTGTTCCATATTTCTTTACTTGGTATGTCCACATAAGAACCCACAATACCACGGGTGTAGCCAGTAACATCAAGTGTACAACCGGAGATTGTTGCTGGTCCTCTGAAAAAGACGCCTGTTGCAGATGCACTTGTCACAGTAAGCTTGCCTTCGCCTGTGATCACAGCATTATCGTACAAGAACATACCACCTGCGGCTCCACTTGCTGAGATAGTGTTGTCGCCAACAAGATTCACCTTCACGCCATCGCTATTTACATAGAAAGCATATTCTTTAGTTGAGCCTCTATTAGTTAAGCCACGGTAATTGATAACGGCATTGTCCAGGGTGATCGTCTTTGTATCTTTATCGTAAGTGATGTTGCCGCCATCAAGGAATGCACTAATGACATTAAGAGCTGCATTATCGATATCTATATTGCCTATAGAAAATGGTAGATTTTCAATTGCTTTGATATATGCGAGTTTACCCCAATGTTCATGATTTTTATAGGCATCAATAGCTTCGGCAGGAACGTAGAGTGTTGTCCCGCTAATAAATGCATTTGAGGGGAAATATGCTGATGGAGGTGTAGTTGCATGGCAATAAACAGCTTTGAGTTTTTTGCATCCACCCAGAATTAAGCTACTACTAGTGAATGAGCTTGGGAAAGATACAGTCTCAAGAAGTTGATCTCGGAGAGCATTCATTTCAATATCTTTCAAACCTTCTTGAAAATAGATATGTTTTAGCCTCTGATTACTCAGGAAGGCGCATGTTCTTACTTTTTCAACGCCCGACGGACAAACAAATACCTCTCCTGGTTTCCCATAAGGATAATTTTCCAATGTCTTCATGTCTTTACTGTAGAGTACACCATCAACTGCCGTGTATTTAGGGTTTGATTCCGCAACGATATATTCAGTAAAAAATGGGCATTCGCGAGCAACGTTTGCACCTATTGTGGTGCATCCAGCTGGAATTTCAAGCTTAGTTATTCCAATGGTCGTGAATGCCTCCATACCAAGTACTTTTAGAGATTGCGGAAGTACCACTTCTGTTACGTTGATATGATTATCAACTGTACCAGTAGAGATTCCGTATGTACCCTCCTTAAAAGTCAATGTACCCTTAGGTCTTCCCTTCACATACACAGCCCAATCAGAGAAATAAACAACTACACCTGGCTGATTCTTCAGGAATGGGGTTCCATTAATAGGACAATGAACTGCATCGTCTAAATGCGCGGGAATATTTGTTATACTGGTTAAATTCACGGCATTACTAAACGTGTACTCCATATTTTTGAGACCGTCAGGTAATTTAACGCTTTTTACAAGGACATTGTCCTTAAAAGTACGTTCCATTGATGTTACCTTATAGGTTTTCCCATCATAGGTAACAGTGTTTGGAATCACCACATCCCCCCATGCCGAAGGACTTTGTACGATTTTTACCTCATCGTAACTGATTGATTCGTACTTCAAGTTGTCGATGGTGAAACTTACCGCCCATCCCGTCTGCGGAACAAGCAGCATTGCTAATAAAATTAATAGTAAATACTTTTTCATACAGTCTATTGTTTAATTTTAAAAATGTTGAGTCTGTTTGGTTAATTTCTGTCCAGATATTTGAGTTAAAACTGAGCTTCGATTTCTATATTGCAAATATATATAAATATATATAAAAAAGAAATAGCTCCCACCCCGATTTTAATGTTCATTAACACAATGCCCTATACAAATGATGATGGAGCCTAAAATCCGCAAGAAGAGCCGGTTGCTCCGTGTAGATATTAAGTACAAACTGCCTTGCCGTCCCATACTTCAAAGCGCTGGCGCATGATTGCCGGCAATGTTATGCTGAGAATCATTGCTGGAGAAATAGATAAACAAGTGTAGTCGAAATTTGCTTGTATCATTGAAAAAGTGTATTTATACTAAATAAACACGAAAATAGGAGATAAACACCCTATGATTAGTGTTTACCTCCTACTCGATTGTTTTATAGATAGAGAGAGAGGAGAGGAGTGGTGGCGTGGGCCTAAAGGCCCGCCATGCAGTGTTTCTCAGTTGTTGCTCAAGATGATGTTGATGAGGGCAGTCACATCGCTCACATTGACCACGCCGTCGCCGTTGAGGTCGCACACGGCGTCGCTATAGCTGGCAGTGCCCAGCACGCGGTTGATGAGGGCGGTGACGTCGGTCACGTTCACCTGGCCGTCGGCGTTGATGTCGCCGGTGGCTGCAGTCGAGTTGCTGATGACAATCTTGCCTGTTACTACATTGCCGTTCTTTCCTATAATCTGATGTTTCTCAGCATTGAAAGCTGCACCAGCAGGGTCAACTATGCCGCAATTCTTGAGTGCGAGCGATTTGAAATGCAACAATGGTTGTTGATCCTCCTGAGTTTCTGCAGTGATATTGGCATTATCGATAACTACATCAGATAACCAATAAGAATTTCTTGCAATATATTTATATTTTCCAAAAATACATGCGTAGTTAGATTTGATGTCGAGCGTACAGTTGGAAATCGTTGTGTTTCCTCCTAAGGCTATGGCTTCATCTTTATCACATCTCGCAGTGAGTTTTCCGCTACCCGTAATAGTTCCGTTTCCATAGAATGTAATTGCATTAACCATGTCTCCGCTGGTGCTCACGCTGTTGTTTCCTACGAGATTTAGCGTCATGTCATCTTCACTAAAGTATATCACACTGTACTTGAGAGGCTTATCACTGCTGATAGTAGCATTGTGCAGGGTGAGCGTCTTGGTGTCAGGATCGTAGCTCACCCAGCCGCTGATGCCCTCTCCGGTGATGCCTTCATTGTTAGTGTTATTCACTGCCACTGTGCCCACATTCACGCCATAGTCAACAACCTTTCCAATGACAATCTTATCTTTAATGTCAGAGAGTGTTCTGCTAAAAACAATGTTATGCTTATTAGCATAGAAATAAGCGCCTTGAGGCTGAAGAATTGCACAATCCTTGAGAGTGAGCGATTTAAGGTTATAGGTAGGATAACCATTGCCTGTAACCTGTGTCGTTACGCTGGCATTATCAATGGTAAGATCGGTGTTCCATATTTCTTTACTTGGTATGTCCACATAAGAACCCACAATACCACGGGTGTAGCCAGTAACATCAAGTGTACAACCGGAGATTGTTGCTGGTCCTCTGAAAAAGACGCCTGTTGCAGATGCACTTGTCACAGTAAGCTTGCCTTCGCCTGTGATCACAGCATTATCGTACAAGAACATACCACCTGCGGCTCCACTTGCTGAGATAGTGTTGTCGCCAACAAGATTCACCTTCACGCCATCGCTATTTACATAGAAAGCATATTTATTAGTCCTTCCTCTATTATTTGAACCACGGTAATTGATAACGGCATTGTCCAGGGTAATCGTCTTTGTATCTTTATCGTAAGTGATGTTACCGCCATCAAGGAATGCACTGATGACGTTAAGAGCTGCATTATCGAAATCTTTACCGCCGATGGAGAATGGTAGATTTTCAATTGCAGCGAAATGACTGAATTCGCCCCAATCTTTATGATTTTTATAGGCATCAATAGCTTCGGCAGGAACATAGAGTGTTATCTCGCTAATAACTTCTTTTGAGGGGAAAATTGCTAATGGAGGTGTAGTTGCATGGCAATAAACAGCTTTGAGTTTATGGCATCCAAACAGAAGTAAGCTACTACTAGTGAATGAGCTTGGGAAAGATACAGACTCAAGAGGTTGATCTCGGAGAGCATCACCATTAACACTTTTCACACCTTCTTGAAAATAGATATGTTTCAGATACTGATTACCACTGAAGGCGGCTTCTTCTACATCTTTAACGCCCGACGGACAAACAAATACCTCTCCTAGTTTCGCAGAAGGATAATTTTCCAATGTCTTCCTGTCTTTACTGTAGAGTATACCATCAACTGCTGTGTAATTAGGGTTTGATTCCGCAACGATATATTTAGTAAAAAATGGGCATTTGCAAGCAACGTTTCTACCTATTGTGGTGCATCCAGCTGGAATTTCAAGCTTAGTTATTAAAATTTTCACGAATGCCTCTGAACCAAGTACTTTTAGAGATTGCGGAAGTACCACATCTCCTACGCTGTTATTATAACAAACTATTTCAGAAGAGATACCGTATGTACCCTCCTTAAAAGTCAATGTACCCTTAGGATTTCCCTTCACAGACACAGCCCAATCAGAGAAATAAACAACTCCATCTGGCTGATTCTTCAGGAATGGGGTTCCATAAATAGGACAATGAACTGCATCTTCTAAATGCGCGGGAATATTTCTTATACTGGTTAATTTAGAGGCGTTATAAAACGTGTACTCCATATTTTTGAGACCGTTAGGTAATTTAACGCTTTTTACAAGGACATTGTCCTTGAAAGTACGTTCCATTGATGTTACCTTATAGGTTTTCCCATCATAGGTAACAGCGTTTGGAATAACAATATCCCCCCTGCCGAAGGACTTTGTTCGATTTTTACCTCATCGGAACTGATTGATTTGTAATTCAAGTTGTTGATGGTGAAACTTACCGCCCATCCCGTCTGCGGAACAAGCAGCATTGCTAATAAAATTAATAGTAAATACTTTTTTTTCATACAGTCTATTGTATAATTTTAAAAATGTTGAGTCTGTTTGGTTAATTTCTGTCCAGATATTTGAGTTAAAACCGAGCTTCGATTTCTATATTGCAAATATATATAAATATATTAAGTACATGACAAAAATTTGAAAACATCGAATTTAGGAGTATAAGCCGGACGCAGAAGTATGGTCGCAATCTCCTCCAAACCATACTTGACAAGCGACTTTGCCTTTCTTCCATGTTTCAGAATCCTTATCGGTTTAATATTTATATCTTTATGTTCACCAACGAGATACGCCCATACAAGAGCCATGCAGACCATCGCGACAAGTCTCGCGATGCGCTCCATATCACGCATATGGGTGTCCTCGATGTTGAAGCCGGAAGATTTCATGGCTCTGAAGGCCGTTTCTATCTCCCAACGCTTTTTGTATGTCAAAATCGCGCCCTCGGGCTGGTTGAAGCATATGAGAATCTGCAATTCCGGAACTCCATCGGAGTTTTTGATTCGGCTTCCGGCAAGATAGACATACTCGCCTTTGTGAAGAAAGAGCTTATGGAAGAATTTCTCCTGACCGACCTTCAAATCATTGAACAGCCACCAGGCACGGATTCTCTCACCGGTGGAAGGCTTGACAATCCAGAAGTTCTGACGTATTCTGATATAATACCGTATGCGACGGCTGTTGAGCCATCCTGTCCATTCCTTTCCGATGAACTCGCGGTCTGCTACAAGACAGTCGATGCATCCCGCTCCGAAAAGACGGATAAAACGTTCCATAATCTTCCTGCGTTCTTTCCAGCTGGAGTTGCCACGTTTAGGAAGAAGGCTGAATATCAATGGGAAGGCAATACCTTTATAGGTGATGCCCAACATAAGAATGTTGATATTGAACTCTCCGAACTTCCAGTTGGTGCGATCCATGCTCAACACAAGACCGGTCTTGACAGGAAGCAGCGAGAAAATCATACGGGCTATTATGTCAAGGTCAAGAACATACTTGGCAAAGAATCTTTGGAGACGTCTGAGGTTGGAATCCCTGTCGACAGCCGTAGGCATCGCATCAGCAAGTTTGTGGAGGCTGACTGTCTGCACCACACAGAGTGCGTGGAGCAGCAACGCCATAAGTTTTATGTGTGCCAGATTCATACTTTGTCCAAAGTGCTCTTGCATAATCGGGAGGATTTGGTTAACTTTGACCAAGCCCTTGGAATTAGTAGTTTTCATGGAGAAAAGTCGCCAAACTTTTCCTTTAAATTACTAATTTTCAAGGACTTTTGCAAATATAATCGACTGAAAATTAAATGTTTAACAGCATAATTTCATTTATTGTCATCTACTAAAGGAAATTAATTATAAGAACTGGCAAACATTTTCTGGGTTCCTACAATTATTTGTTGTTTACCACAATATCCCCCCGTAATAATTATCAAAATAGAAACACGCAACATTTATGTTGAGACTTTTATTTTCGACTTTAATGCCAGTATCATTTATGATTTCTATCGCTTTCTCGGCCACATATCTTTGTGAAGCAATAAACCACTCCAGCAGTTCAAACGGGTTTAAAGCCTTGAGTTCTTTCTCACTTTTATCACGGATTAAGCCGTGGGCGCAATCCGACACTTCTTTGAGACTGTTAAACTTTCTGTTCATATCTTTGTATTATTCAGTCATCTCACTTGGTTATGTTCTGTTCGAGAACCTTGAAGTGGAGGCTGAGCATTCGGCGGGCTCGTTCGTCCAGACATATGTTGGCAGTGGCACCATCTATCAGGCGGCAGCATAGCTGTATGCGGTCGGCATCGTGTTCGCGCCCAGCGTGGTCGGCAAAGCCGCGCATGAAACCCGTATCATTCAGTATGTAAAGTCTGCCACGCCAGTCGCCGGGTGAGCTGTGCGCAAATGTCTCCTCCCAGAATTGCCGCTCCTTGCGATCGATGCTCTCGCGCTTTTCAGACGCAAGAGGACCCGGGTTCATTGATTCCATAAGATATTGGCCAAGAACCTGACAATCATTGAGGTATTCACGAAATGTTTTAATTTTCATTTTCTTGTGCTTTTAAGCGTTTGTATTCTTCTACTAATGCTATGACCCATGTGCAAATCAGATGCAAAGAGCATAGAAAGCCAGTTGCGAGTGCAAAAACATAGCATGTCGTAGCAGGCAATAGTTGGCTATGCAGTAGCCCAGACTCGAGCCTACACCAAAGTAGATCACGGATTTGTTTAATGTGTGCTGTAGTTCGTCAAAAGTCATAGTTGTAATTAAATTGGGGTGATGGCGCAAAATTAGTATTTACTACTGCCATTATTTGTCAGTGAAATTTATTATCTTTGCAAAAAACAGTATTAATCATGAAAATACTCCATCTTTCCGACACGCACGGCGCGCATCATCGTCTAAGGAATCTGCCGGATGCTGACGTTGTGGTTCATTCGGGCGACTTCTGTATGGTTGGAGAGAAGCGGGAAGCACTAGACTTTCTCAACTGGTTTTGCGACCTGCCGTATCGCCACAAGATATTCATCTGCGGCAACCATGACTCATGCCTGTATGGGGCAAATATCAATGGTCTTGACGAAAATGTCCACTATCTTTGCAATTCTGGCATCGAAATAGACAGATTGAAGTTCTATGGTGTGCCTATGTTTACAGAAGACTGCATCAGCGACAGGCAGACGCGCAATTACGCCAATATCCCGACCGACACCGACGTGCTGATAACACATTCACCGGCATACGGCATACTCGATTTCGACGATGACATCAATTATGGGTCGGAAGAGATACTTATGAAGCTGTCCGACTTGCATCTCAAAGCGCATCTCTTCGGTCATATCCATCGCCAACATGGCATAACCGAACAAAACGGCACCATATCCTCCAACGGAGCGATAATAATCGATGACTATTCAAAACTTAACTCACCTAATATAATAGAGATCTAAAGTAATGATTGAAAAACAACTAAAACGAGCCATCTGGGCCATGAATGAAATTATTCAGGCATCTACCAGAGGCATCACAAGAGAAGAGTTGAGCAAAAAATGGGCCAACTCAACCTCGAACGATTGGACGGATAAGGAAATTCCCGAACGCACCTTTTACCGTATCCGGAATATGCTTCAAAGTGTTTTTGATGTAGATATCGAATGTATAAAAGGTGCAGAGCCTCGCTATCGTGTATCTTCAGAATACCTTGAGCCGGGAAGTAGTAATCTTTTGAGTCTGCTACTGAATAAGAAAGAATCAGAAAATAAATCGAAGCCATCATATATTCTTGATATTTTAAACTTGATTATGACTGGCCGGGAAATTCCGGATGAGGATGCGACAGCTGTAAAAGCTATAGCCGAAAAACTCAATAGAGTTCCGTTTGATAGTGGCAAACAGTTGATTACCTCAGTAGAAGCCGGCGAAATTCAAGGCGCTGATTGCGCAGAATGGGACGAATATTACCGCGGATATGTCTGCCTGTGGAATGAGGCTGATTATAAGAGGTCTGACCTGTGGGTATCTATTGGCATATACGATGAACGGGTACTTTTCTATATCGTCACTGCCACACAGGACTCTGCGTATCATGCAAAAGTGTCTGAATTGTTGGACGTTGACAATGGAGAAATGTATCGTGGCGATTACTGGTGGTATGAGCCTAAGGACAAATCGTTGTTCCAGCTCGACTTCCAGACGTTCCCCGACATGAAGGAAGTGAAGCGTCGTGCCGAGCTGCTTATTGCCAAAATTGCGGAACTGCCAGATGACATTCAGAAACCAGAGGCTTAAAATAATTGGAAGTTTTTTGCACTGCTGACTGCTTTTGGCAGTAGCGTGTTGTAATTTTGTGCTGTAAAACATAGCGAGCACCTGCGATAATCCTTTACAGTTCAAAATATAATTCGTAAATTTGCAATATTAACCACCTAAACGCGAAAATACGAAACAGACAGATTAGAACTACATAAGATATTGCACATCTTGCAATGACCCCATCCGATTCAGTAAAATCTGGTAAATTCTACAAGGAATCATAAGATGGAAGTCAACGGCAATCCGTGTATCCTTACCTGAGGACGCAGGCTGCTTTTGCTTCAATCTTGATTCCAGGCTTACCAGAGCCTTACCGAAAGAGAGAACCAGAAGAGTGTTGTGTCCTCTTTTTATTACACAACCGGTATCCGGCTCACCGTGAGAGACGTAATGACAAAACACTTTATACTATACACTATGGCACTTTGGAGAGTAACAGTGAAGAAATGCGGTAACGCAAACGGTCTGAAACTTGAAACCGGAATGTCAGTTGAAGTTTCTGTAAAAACCTCATCAGATCCACTAAAGTTTGGAGATGGCATGGATGCTATCTCAGATGCTTTCAGCTCAAAATACGGTTTTGATAGCCGCAAATTCCGCAGCATCAGTATGCAATATTATCTTGAATCAAAGAAAATCTAATTAGTATGAACCCGACGGAATTAGAACATATTCAGGCTCAACTACACGATCAAATTCGTAGAACAGCCATTGATTCGCCATCTGAAAATTCGTCTAACCTGATTTTAGATGGCATCTCAGATATAAATGCTTATTGCGCATCAGCACCTAAAATTATGTGGATACTAAAAGAAGCATATGGAAAAGGAACGGACTGGGATATCTGGGACGGCTACGAATCATTAGAGCAAACCTTAAACAGCCCCACATGGCAAGTTATGATGTATACTTTATATGGCATCAGAACCGGTAAACATTTTAATGATATGCCGAGGCTAAACAACAAAATGCTTGACATGCTCAAAGGTATTGCTTATATCAATATCAACAAATACGCTGCGGAATCACGTTCAGGCTCAATGCAACAAGCGTTTGAAAAGTGGCAGAATGTTCTAATAAGGCAGATTGAGTGCTATGCTCCTGATGTTATCATTTTCGGGAATACATTCTCGTTATTCGAGGCAGAAGATTTTGCAAAGGAGTCTCAAAAGATTGGTGGAGAATCTGGAAAAGCCCCCATATACGAATCTCCGAGTGGTATTTTACTGGTAGACACTTGGCATCCTAATAACACAAAAATGAAACGAGCTGAATACGTGGACTCTATCATTGACGGAATAAGGCACCATTATCCTGTAGACTGTTGATGATTAATGAATTCATCAACATTTTCAAGACGTCACATAAATAAACAGTACAACGGACGGCATAATGATAACCTGCGGTATCAATAATACTGAGCAGTATCAGGCGCGGCTTGCCGTCGGATGTAGGCCGAACAAGGATGCATTGGGCTGCCGGTTCGAACCCGGCCCGGGCTGCTAAAAAGAAAAACTGATGAATCGCCCAGTAATATTTCTTGACTTCGACGGAGTGCTCAACACCGAGCGGCATCAGGCGCGGCTTGCCGTCGAAGGTAAGCCGAACAAGGACGCGTGGGGGCCGCTTTTCGACCCTAGCGCTGTTGAGAATCTACGTTTGATTATTGATAATACCGATGCTGCTATTGTCATTTCCTCATCGTGGCGTTACGCCCATCGTCTCGGCAGTCTGCGCATGATGTGGGAGGTGCGGGAGTTGCCTGGCGAGATTATCGGCACTATCCCCTGCGGCGCCACATACATCTCGCGTGGCGAGGATATCGAATGTTGGCTTGACAAGTACGGACGCCCCGATTACGTGATAATCGACGACCTCGACGACTTCTCCCCGGCTCAGCACGACCTTTACATTGAGACAAATCCCATTGTCGGCATCACGGATGCCGACGCACAAAAGGCAATCGAAATACTAAACTCTAAAGTATAATACAATGAACAACGGAATCACAATCTGGAACGGTTATCCCGTTCATGGCGACATCAAGGAACTCGACCGCATCATTGAGTCGGAGGGCTTAATTACACTTGATAAGGATGATGTTGCAAGTGTGCTTTCCACCGAGGGAGAAAGCTATGTGACATCAGGAGTTAACGCCGACCTTGGCGAAGCTTTTAACGAAGCCGTCAACGCCCTGCCTTGTAAGGTTGATAAGGTAGATGAATTACTAGTTGGTTTCCGCTTCGGTAACAGACAGCCCGAAATGTCAGGGTTGTCATCAATCACCGACACGCTGTCAGAAGTCAATCCTGACATCAATATTATGTGGGGTATTTCCTCAGATGAATCTCTTGGTGATTCCTACAAGGTGGTGTTGGTCGCATCGGTGAAGGCTTAGACCCGGTTCAAAAACATATCTTCATTTTTTGTTATCGCCTGACAGCTTTTGGCAGGCGGCAGGGATAACTTTGTCCCTAAACTTCGAACCGTAGAATATGAAACAGAATACATAAGTTTTATGCGTGCTAGATTCATACTTTGTCCAAAGTGCTCTTGCATAATCGGGAGGATTTGGTTAACTTTGACCAAGTCCTTGGAATTAGTAGTTTTCATGGAGAAAAGTCGCCAAACTTTTCCTTTAAATTACTAAATTTCAGGGACTTTTGCAAATTTAATCAACTGAAAATTAAATGTTTAACAGCATAATTTCAATTTTTGTCATCTACTAAAATAAATATATATAAAAAAGAAATAGCTCCCACCCCGATTTTAATGTTCATTAACACAATGCCCTGTACAAATGATGATGAAGCCTAAAATCCGCAAGAAGAGCCGGTTGCTCCGTGTAGATATATTGACTGACAGCTGTTTGCACGTATCATTCCACTCCTTTTCATAAATACAAAGATAGTGCACAGCCATTACACCGCAAAAATTGTTTTTCTGCCCGATGCGGTGGTCTCTCGTTTCACATAGGCTCTTCTGGAGGTCGAAAGAATTTGGATTTGTTAGAAATATGACCAAAATATTTGTGTTTTGCAACCGCTAAACGGTTTTTTTATATATCTTTGTATTGTGAAAACCGACCTATGGAAGATAAAAACCGTGAGACGTTGAGTGTGAGAGACATCGTCGTGGGGGCTTTGTCGGGTATAGATTAGTTTCCCTGAGTGTTTTTAACGACCTTTTCATTTTTTACTTATCTATCGTTACAACCTATTAAACCTACATTGGTAATGAGAGAAAGATTACATCTATTTTGTGCAGCAGCTGCTGCAGTGCTTGCCATGGGCACGGTCCAGGCAAGCCAGCAGGCGTTCACAAGGGTGACGCCATCCACAGTCAATCATTCCACGGCATTGCGCAGCGCCCTCAAGCAGGCGCCGGTGACCCAAGTCCTTGCCCAGCGGCAGGTGGCCAAGGGCGTGGTGGTGCGTGCCGTGAAAGATGCCCAGGGCCGCGTCTACAAGCAGGTGGTGCGCAACGGCGTGCCCTCGCCGGCTCCCGAGAGCCGTGTGAGCCGCCGTGCCGGCGAGAGCTCGAGCTCGTTCTATGAGGGCTTTGAGGGCTGGGACGGCCAGGCTCAGGACTGGATACCCAGCGGCTGGACCGAGATCAACACCGACGGCAACAAGCCCACGCAGCTCATGCTCGATCACCACATCAACAACACGTGGCAGGCGACCTACACCGGCGACGGCTACTGGACGGCTGTCACAACCGATGGCGAGAAGGAGTGCTTCATTCACTTCCCCTACGATGCCGAGATTGTAAAGAGCGAGGGCGACACGCTCAAGATTCCGCGCGCTGCCAGCGACGAGTGGCTCATCACACCCGAGTTCACCGTGGCCCAGAACGACAAGCTCTTCTTCCTGCTCGAGATTGACCTGGGCAGCATCTACAGCTACGACTGGAACACACGTGCCTACGACCACAGCAAGGCGGAGTGCGACCTCGAGGTGCTCGCCTCGGAAGACGGTGGCCAGAACTGGTCGCGCCTGTGGCTGGCCTCGCAAGAGCTCCTCAAGGGCATGAGCGACAGCGAACTCTACAACGAGATGGCCTCGCTCAAGTATCACTCGGTGGGTGTCGATATCTCCAAGTATTATGGCAAGAAGGTGAAACTTGCCTTCCGCTATATCAACACAGCAGCCTCCTTTGTGACGGGCAACTCGATGGCCGTCGACGGTGTCAACGTGGGTCGCCCGCAGGCCGAGGCCAGCTACATGCTGCCCCAGGGCACACTGCTGTTCAATTTCACCCCCTCGTTACTTGTGTTCAACAACAGCATTGCCCTCATGCCGGCCTACACGCCGGTGAACTGGACCCACAACAGCAATGCCTATACCGAGAGCGTGAAGTGGAACTTCTATGACCCCGCTACCGATGCCAACACCATCGAGCTCACCGATGCCGCTCCGGCGGTGACCAATCCCTACTCTGAGGGCTCGATTTTCCCCTATCCCGTGCTCACGGCCAGCAATGCCTTCAGCACCGACACCTTCTCGATCGATGAGACCGACAAGGACCGCGGCGGCATCGTGTATGGCGGCACCATCACTCCCTACCAGGGCGAGAACCTGGGTGTGGGCAATGCCGACTATGTGCACAAGGGCTTCTATGCTCCCTATTTCAACGACTCGCCCAACCACGACAACTATGTGTACGGCACCAGCGTTGCCGACACTTGGGGCACAGGTGTGACCGAGATTGCAGTGGGCAACCTCTTCACCGCTCCTCAAGCGCCGTTTGTCATCGATTCTATCTATGTGCCCCTCACCGACTTCCAAGCTGCCGACACAGCCCAGTTCACCCTCAACGTGTGGTCGATCGACAAGTGGGACCAGCTCAGCTCCTCGCCTCTGGCTACCGCTACGGCCAAGGCCAGCGATGTAAAGAACTTCGACGGCCTCTACCAGATTCCGTTCAAGTTCTACTCGACCGATGCCCAGGGCAAGAAGGTGGCCGCCCCGTTTGTCTACGACCAGCAGATTCTTGTTGAGGTCAATGGTTTCCAAGACACTGTGAGTGTGAAAAAGTTTGCCATGTGCAGCCAGATGGCCAACAACGACGCCGACCACAACTATGCCTATATCAAGTTCCACATCGAGAGCAACGGCCGCAAGTTTGACACGTGGTACAAGGCCTCCGAGGCTCTGCGCGACTACAGCAACGCGATCTACATGAGCCTCATGGGCTACTACAACTTCCTCAAGCCCGACACTTCCCGCCTCAGCTTCGCGACCGAGGGCGGAACGCAGAAGATCAATGTGCAATCGCCTGTCGATTGCAGCAAGTGGTGGATAGTGTACGACGGCGATCGCTACGAGCTGGGCTCTACACCGGCCGAGCTCAGCTGGCTGTCGGTGACCGCATCGGGCAAGCAACTCACGCTCACTGCCCACTCGTCGGCTGCCGAGCGCTCGCTCAGCTTCGACCTGGTTTCCAATGGCGCTTCGGCCACCATTCAAGTCGACCAGACCAAGCTTACTGGCGTGAATGTTGTCGACAGCGCCAAGGCTGTGGCAGGTGTCACCTATGTGAACCTTGCCGGCCAAAAGAGTGCAACGCCATTCAGCGGCGTCAACATCGTGATCACCCGCTACACCGACGGCTCTACCACAGCTGCCAAGGTGGTGAAATAGCACAAGGCGCCACGCCGCGGCTCAAGCCATCGTCTCACACCGCTCCATGGCGGGTGGCTTGAGCACGGGCGATGCCTGTGGCAACATTGCAACCGGGACCAGGAAGAAATGTTCCTGGTCCCGGTTTGCTTTATGTGTGTGTTCAACGTGAGTGCAGGCTGTGTCTCGGCGCATGGTGCGAGGCTCTGCCGCCCCCTTCGATTTCTGGAATCATGTAATGTCAAGGCTGGTAGTCGCCTTTGGGCATGTAGGCGGCATCGGGGTCGTCGCTGTCGCTGCCCTTGAAGGGCGGCGGCGTGGCGGCGGCTTGGGCCTGTTGCTGCTCGGGCACACTGCCGGGCGGCATGTAGTCGAGCGGGTTTTCTTGCTTGCGCGGGGTCGCGGGCAGGCTGCTCGGGTCGGGCGCATAGCCCTTGTGCAAGGCCGACTGCTCGGGTTGGGTCTCGGGCTTGGACTGGGCGCCCTTGGCCTTGCGGGAGCGGCTCTCCAGGTGAGAGAGCTCCTGGTTGATTTCCTTGCCCATCTTGTTGAGCTCCACGCGGCTGCGGTTGATGCCGCGCTCCCACGACTCGTCGATGTGCCGCTCGAGCACGGTGTTGAACTTGAAGGGCATGAGCGAGATGATGCACGAGATGAGCGCCAGCCACATGATGGCGTAGCTCACGTAGTAGCCTGCTGCCACACCCTTGACCGGGGCACCCTCCTGGGGCACGTCGGCAATGATGTCGGGGTCGTCGGGCAGGGGCATCTGGTGAGGCGTGGCGGCGATGATGTAGAAGCCTATGCCTGCCAGTATAAACAGGCCGGCGGCCACTCCCCAGTAGCGGTGTTTCATGCAATTGAACATGATGGCGATGAAACAGGCGATAAACGGAATGAGGGCAAACAGGGTCTTGCCTATGCTGAAGTTTCTCGTTATCAGGCTGGCAGTGAACTGCCACCCCGACAGTGCCCCCGATGGCTCAACGGCCTGGAAGGGCAGGAAAATGTAGCATATTAGGGCTACAATGAGTAGAATATTGGTGACGGGCTTCATTAAATTCAAAGTTAGGGGGACGTAAACACGCCCTTTTCACTTGCGAAAATAACAAATATAGACTAAAAATGCCACCTTTTAACGATATTTTTAGACAA
The DNA here is from genome assembly GCF_009676955.1 of Sodaliphilus pleomorphus. Taxonomy (GTDB): domain Bacteria; phylum Bacteroidota; class Bacteroidia; order Bacteroidales; family Muribaculaceae; genus Sodaliphilus; species Sodaliphilus pleomorphus. The sequence continues at coordinate 2,148,912 of NZ_CP045696.1, forward strand.
ATTTTAGATAAATTGTTAATTTCTCTGCCACGTGAGGCTTTTTTTTACAGCGAGACCTCGCCACAGATGGCACAGTTCATGTATTTTTTCACCTCCTCGGGGCTCAATTCCAGCCCGAAGAGATACATGAGCTTGGTCAAGGCGGCCTCGCAGGTGATGTCGTGGCCGCTTATCACGCCGCTCAGGTTGAGCTGGCTGCCGGTCTCGTAGAGCGTGTCGTTGACGCCGCCGTTCACACACTGGGTCACGTTCACGATCACCAGGCCGCGCTGTGTGGCCTTGTGAATGAGGTTGAGAAACCAGGGCTCGCTCGGGCAGTTGCCGGCGCCGTAGGTGCGCAGCACGATGCCCTTGATGCCGGGCGTGTCGAGCAGGTATTGCAGGGTGCTCTCGGTCATGCCGGGATGCAGGGTGAGCACCATCACGTTGGGGTCCATCGTGTAGCGCACCTTGAGCGGGCGCCGCGACGACATGCGGTAGAGGGCCTCGTTGTGGAAGGTGATGCCCAGCCCTATCTTGGCCAGCTCGGGGTAGTTGTTGCTCTTGAAGGCGTTGAAGTTGTCGGCGCTCATCTTGGTGCTGCGGTTGCCGCGCCACAGGTAGTTTTCAAAGAGGATGGCCACTTCCTGCACGATAGCCTCGCCGTCCTTGCCGGTGGCGGCGGCCACTTGCAGGGCGGTGATGAGGTTTTCCTCGCCGTCGGTGCGCACCTCGCCTATGGGCAGCTGCGAGCCCGTGATGATGACCGGCTTGGCCAGGTTGTCGAGCATGAAGCTCAGGGCCGAGGCAGTATAGGCCATGGTGTCGGTGCCGTGCAGCACCACAAAGCCGTCGTAGTTGTCGTAGTTGTCCTCGATGGCGTGGGCGATGTCGCTCCAGTGCTTGGGGCTCATGTTGGAGCTGTCGATGGGCGGGTGAAACTGGATGTTGTCGATGTCGTAGTCGAGCATTTTCACCTTGGGCACGTTGTCGATGAGGTGGGAGAAGTCGAAGGGCTGCAGCGTGTGTTTTTCGGCGTTCTCAATCATGCCGATTGTGCCGCCTGTGTAGATGATTAGTATTTTGGGCCGTTTGTTTTCCATACTTGGGGGTTAGTGTATCTTGTTTTTATGACAAAATGTTAAAGTTCTGCACAAAGATAATAATTATATTGTGAATTTCCCCAAATATCCACCCCTGAATTTACACGTATAGTGGCAAAATGACAAAAAAAAGAACAAGGCCGGCACATGGGGCGGGTTGTGCGACATGTGCCGGCCTTGTGAGGGCTCGGGTGTGCCTGCCGGCGCGCTACTTGGCCTGCTGGCAGTGCTGGGCGTTGGCCTTGAAGGCCTTGGAGAAAAACAGCATCTGGTAGTCGAGCGAGTTCACCCAGTAGTCCCAGGTGTGCTTGCCGGGCCTTATGGTGAAGTCGTGGGGTATCTTGCGCTCCATGAGTGCCTGGTGCAGGGCCAGGTTCACCTGGTAGAAGATGTCGTCGTAGCCGTCGTCGATGGTGATGTGCTGCCCGGGCTGCAGGCTGGGCACCAGGTTGATCACGGCGTGCGAGGCCCACAGCTGGGGGTTGTCTTCATACTTGCCCAGGCGGTCCTTGATTTTCCAGTTGCCAGGAAACTTGGTGATGTCGACGCCGCCGCTCATCGAGCCGCACGAGTTGAACGTGTCGGGGTGGCGCCAGGCCAGCCACAGCGCGCCGTGGCCGCCCATGCTCAGGCCCGCGATGGCCCGCATGTAGGGGGTGGGGTAGGTGCGGTAGTGGCTGTCGATGTAGCTCACCAGCTCCTTGCTCACATAGGTTTCAAATTGCATCGTGGGATCGATGGGCGAGTCGAAGTACCAGCTGTCTTGCCCGTCGGGGCACACGATGATCACGCCATACTGGGTGGCCAGCTGCTCGAGCGGGGCCTTGCGTGGCCAGTCGCGGTAGCTGCCCCAGGCGCCGTGCAACAGGTAGAGCACGGGATAGTGCTCGCTGGCGGGGCCGGCATAGTACTGCACGGGCACCACCACCACGTTTTTGATGCCGCGTTTCATCTTGGCGCTCTGCACCTCGACGGTGTCGGTCTGCGGGCGGTAGACGGTGGCCACCTGGGTGGCCACGTTCTCCTGGCCGCGTGCTGCTGTGCTGCCGGCTGCGAGGGCGCACAGCAGCATGAGTGTGATGATTGTGAAGTGTTTCATTGAGGTTGGGGTGTTTTATCGTTTTTTCTTGAAGAAGTCTTGCATCAGGGCCGCGCATTGCTCGGCCAGCACGCCGCCCTCGACCACGGTTTTCTTGTGGAAGGGCTGCTGGCAATAGGTGTGGTAGCCGCGCTTGGGGTCGTCGCAGCCGTACACCACCCGCGCAATTTGGCTCCAGCCCAGGGCGCCGGCACACATCAGGCAGGGCTCGACGGTGACATAGAGCGTGCACTGGGTGAGGTACTTGCCGCCCAGGTAGGTCTGGGCCGAGGTGATGGCCTGCATCTCGGCATGGGCGGTGACGTCGGTGAGTGTCTCGGTCAGGTTGTGGCCGCGGGCTATCACGTGGCCCTGGCTCACAATCACGGCCCCTATGGGCACCTCGTCGTGCCGCATGGCTTCCTGGGCCTCTTGCAGGGCCAGGCGCATGTATTTCTCGTCGTCGCGGTTGATCATTACAGCATCACTTTTTTCACCGTCTTGCCCACAATCACGATATACACCTTGTTGCGGGGCAGGTTTTCAATCTCACCGTCGTTGGACGGGCGCTCATAGTAGAGCTGGCCGTAGCAGTCGTAGATGCGGGTCCACGTGCCGTGGTTGTCGCCGGTGATGTAGATCACGCCGTCGCGGGCCAGTATCACGGGTGTCCACTCGTCGTTGTCGCTGGCGATGGCGGGCACTGCTGTGGGCTGCACGGTCACGGTCACGGGGTCGGCATCGTTGCCCATGCCGGTGGTGGGATACACGGTGTATTGCACAGGCTGGCTCTCGATGGGGATGTAGTAGTGGTCGGCAGCGGTGTAGGCTACGAGCTCATCGCCCTTGTAGATTTTGTAGGCCAGGTTGTTGCCCAGGTCGAGACGCATGTAGTGGTCGTCGGCCTGCTCGAGCTCGCCGCTCATGGTCACCGAGAGGTCCTCGTTGGGGTAGAGCGTGAAGGTGCTGTCGTTGCCCCACACGGCATCTTGGCCATAGGCCTTGACGGCGTCGTCGTCGGGCACGATCACATCGATGCCGCTCAGCCCCGAGAATATGGCCCAGCCTGTGGCATTGGGCGGCGTGGGGGCGGCGCAGTATATCTCGGCCAGGCTGTGGCAGTTGTTGAAGCCGTAGGCCTCAATCTTGGTCGTGGTGCTGGGCAGCAGGGCGGTGTGCAGCAGGCTGGCCGACTGAAAGGCCCACTCGCCTATGGTTGCCACGCCCTCGGGCACGGCAATGTTGACCAGGCTGGTGCCTGCCAGCATGGCGGTCGACACCTTCTGGAGCTTCAAGGGCAGGGTGACGCTGGTGAGCGCCTCGTCGTAGGCAAAGGCGTAGTTGCCTATGGCGGTCACCGTGTTGGGTACCTGCACTTCGGTGGCCAGGCTGTGGCAGAAGGCACTGTCGGCGATGCTCGTCACGCTGTAGTTGGCACCGTTGTAGTACACTTGCTCGGGTATGATGTAGCGGCCCGAGTACACCTGGTTCACCCCGCGCGGCACGGGGGCCACAGCTGCCTGGCTGGTGCCCGTGGTCTGGTAATAGAGCCCGCCGGCCATGAAGGTGTCGGCCTGGGCTCCCAAGGCAGCTGTGGCTGCCAGTAGTGTCAATAGTTTGTAGATGTGCTTCATTTTTATGTTTTTCGTTGTGTTGTGTTCTTTAGTCGGCGCTCCCTGCGGCAGGCGGGGCGTGAAAGCGGCCAGAGTGGCTACTCGCGGTAGTACACGCGCTTCACGCGGGGCGAAATGCTGGTGAGTATCTCGTAGGGGATGGTGTCGCGGGCCTCGCTCAGCCGCTCGATGGGGATGTGCTCCCCGAATATTTCCACCCGGTCGCCCACCTGGCACTGTGCCTCGGTCACGTCGACCATCACGGCGTCCATGCACACGTTGCCCACCGTGGGGCACAGCGTGCCGTTCACCCATATCTGGGCATGGCCGTTGCCGAAGTGGCGGTCGTAGCCGTCGGCATAGCCTATGGTCACCGTCGCGATTCTTGACGGGCGGGTGAGCACGCCGTGGCGGCCATAGCCTATGGTGGTGCCTGCGGGCCAGTCCTTGAGCGAGATGATGATCGAGTGCAGCGATGCCACGGGCTTGAGGGCGTCTTCGCTGCCGTCGTAGCAGGTCTTGATGCCATAGAGGCCTATGCCTATGCGCACCATGTCGTACTGGTACTCGGGAAAGCGCACGATGCCTGTGGTGTTGAGTATGTGGCGCGTGATGTGGTGGTTGAAGGCGGCCTGCAGCACCTGGGTGCACTGCTCAAAGTAGTCGAGCTGCATGTGGGTGTAGGCGTCTTGCGCGGGCTCGTCGGCCACACACAGGTGCGAGAACATCGAGGCGGGCTTGATCACGTCCTGGCTGTGCAGCAGCTCGATGAGCTCGGGCAGTTGCTCCTTGATGAAGCCCAGGCGGTGCATGCCCGTGTCGAGCTTGATGTGCACGGGGAAGTTCTTGGCGCCGTATTTTGCTCCCTCCTTGATGAGCTCGCGGGCCTCGATGATGCTGTACACCTCGGGCTCGAGATGGTACTGGAAGAGCGACTTGTAGTTGACCACGCTGGGGTTGAGCACGATGATGGGCATCGTGATGCCGGCGTTGCGCAGGTCCACACCCTCGTCTTGCGCAGCCACGGCCAGGTAGTCGCAGCCGCAGTCTTGCAGGGTCTTGGCCATCTCGTAGCTGCCTGTGCCGTAGCCGTCGGCCTTGACCATGGCCACGGCCTTGGTCGTGGGCTTGATGAGGCTGCGGAAGAACTTGAAGTTGTGGGCCAGGGCATTGAGGTCGATTTCCTCTACCGTCTGGTGCTGCTTGGCCTCGAGCAGGTCGATGATCTGGTCGAAGTCAAACTCGGGCGCGCCCTTGACCAGCACGGTCTCGTTCTCAAAGTCGCCCTGCGACATCTTGTCGACAAACTCCTGGGTGCTCTTGAAAAACTGGCACTCCATGCCCTTGAAGTACTTGCCGTAGCGGCACATGTCGGCCCCGATGCCGTAGAAGTGCTTGATGTTCTTGGCCCACAGCAGCTCGCTCACGCGTATGTAGAGCTCCTCGTCGCTGTACACGTCGGGCTTGAGGTCGCTCAGTATCACGGCGTTGTCGTGCTGCTTGCTCGAGCGGCGAAACATGAAGTCGAGTGCCGGCGTGAGCGAGTTGTAGTCGCTCGTGTAGCCGTCGGCAATGATGGTGCAGTTGTTCACGCCTTCCATCACGTTGATGCGCGTGCCCACCGGCGTGAGCCGCTTCATGCGCTGGGCAATCACGGCCGGGTCGATGCCCAGGTGCAGCATCACGGCCAGGCAGGTTACCACGTTTTCCAGGTCGCGGTCGCTGGTGAAGGGGGCCGTGAGCTGGCACTGCTTGCCGCCGTACACATAGGTGAGCGTCGACTGCTTGTCGGTCTTGGCCACGCTCTTGACATAGAGCTGGCGCGTGGCGTCGGTGCGCGACCAGGCGATTTCCTGGGCCACGTCTACATCGAGCAGCGGCTTGATGGTGCTGGTCACCAGCGGGTCGTCGGCACAATACACGATGCACTCGCAGCTGGTGAGTATCTTGCACTTCTCGCTCGCCTTCTCCTGCATCGAGGCAAAGCCGTCGTTGTGCTCGCTGCCTATGTTGGTGATGATGCCTATCGTGGGCCTTATCATGGCCTGCAGGTTGCCCATCTCGCCCGTGGTCGAGATGCCGGCCTCGATGATGGCCAGCTGCGTGTTGTCGTCGATGTCCCACAGCGAGAGGGGCACCCCTATCTGCGAGTTGTAGCTGCGCGGCGAGCGCACGATCTTGTAGTCGTCTTTGAGCAGCTGGTTGAGCCACTCTTTTACGGTGGTCTTGCCGCGGCTGCCGGTGATGCCTATGACCGGGATGTTGAACTTGCGGCGGTGGCTCATGGCCACCTGCTGCAGGGCCTCGAGCGGGTTGTCGACCACCAGAAAGTTGGCGTCGCGCATGCCGCGTGTCACCTCGTCGACGTGGTCGACCACAAAGTTGCGCACGCCCTGCTTGTAGAGCTGCGCGATATAGTTGTGCCCGTCGTTGTTCTTGGTCTTGAGGGCAAAAAACAGGGTCTCTTTGGGGTAGTTGAGCGAGCGTGAGTCGGTGAGCAGCTGGCTCACCACGGCCTCTTGGTCATTTAGCCGGTCTTCCTTGATGTGAAGAATGTCGGCAATTTCGGTGATTGAATACTTCATTGTACTGAGAGTATGTTTTGTATTTCCTTTATTCTCTTGATATAGGGGTACTCCTTGGCCAGGTTGCGCACCACGCTGCGGGTGTCGGCGTTGAAGCGCTCCACCACCTCGCGGTTGCTGCTCATGGGGCGGTGGTTCAAGCGCTTGGTCACGCGTTCGCAGCGGGCTATGGCCTGAGTCGAAGCGTCGTCGAAGTAGGTGGCCTGGAAGACTTGCCACATGTACTCGATGGCCACCTCGCTGGGGTGTACCATGTCGGGCGCATAGAAGCGGTAGTCGCGCAGGTCGTCGAGCATGATTTCATAGGCGGGAAAGTAGCCCGTGAAGTCCTTGTAGGCTCGGTTGAGGTTGTCGATGGTCACGCGCAGCGAGGCCTTGCTCAGCGAGTTCACTTGCAGCCCGTCGGCAATGTGGCGTATCGGGCTCAGGGTGAAAATCACGCGCAGACCGGGGTTGAAGGCGTGCAGCCGCTCGAGAGTGGCGCCCAGCGTGGCGGTCATCTCGTCGACGCTGGCCATCGTGCGCGTGAAGTGGTGCTGCGGCACCTTGTGGCAGTTGGCCACTACCTCGCCGGTGCTCTTGAGCCGGTATACCACAGCGGTGCCCAGGGTGATGATGAGCGTGTTGCACGTGGCCAGCCGCTGGTGGGCGGCTGCGATGCGGGCGTTCATCTTCTCGAGGGTGGCCTGCTTGTCGGGCAGCGAGTAGCGCGAGTGGAAGTGATAGCTGTTCCACACGCCGCCGGCCTCAAAGAGGTCGATGCCGCGCTCGCTCTCGCCTGCCATGAGGCGCTCCAGGCTCGTGGCGATGCTGTAGGGGTTGTAGATGGTGCCAAAGGGGTTGACGTCGACATCGACCATGGCAGCACGCAGCTTGTTGCCCATGTTGTCGCTGAAGCAGGAGCCCAGCATCATGTAGCTGTCGCTGTGATGCATGATGCCCTGGTTGTCGGTTGTGTGTATGGTCGTGCGAAAGTCCATTTTGTTTCCAGCCTTGTAGCTAAGCGCAAAATTAGTGCAATTTTGCGTCATGTGCAATGGGTAGCTGTGTAACTTGCTGGTAGCGTGCCGAATATTGCCGAGGCGAGATAATTGCCAAAACTTCCTCGACAATAATCCGGCAATTTTTTACCAATCGTCAGAGACTGTGCCGCCGTTCTTCATCATTTCGACAATCTGAGCAACAAGACCATTGAAGTAATCCTCTACTTGTTTTTTTTGGTCTTTTTTCTTGAGGTTGCCTTTCTTGTCGAACATATAAAGAGTGTTGCCGAACATGCCAGTGCTGCCTGGAGTGAGAGAGTAATAGGATGCTTTTGCGCCATTAACATACTCAGCGTTGTAAGCGTCCGGTGCGTTAAAGCGTACCTTGCCGTCTTTAAAGAGTATCTGCATTGTGTAGCGCATGCCGAATACGAAGAGCATACCCATGTGCTTTTCCGAGATGCAATCAGTGTAACCGCTAATGTTGATGATGTCTGGTTCATTGAACGACATAACGTCTTTGGCGGACTTGTAGGTGGCAGTGACTGCCGTCTTCGCTTTTTTGAAGAGTTCTGCTTGTGTCCCTTCCATCGGGATAACAACGTAATCAAGAGATGTGTCTTGTGCATTCTTCCAACCATTAGGGGTTATGGTGAAGAATTGCGCTGCCGCCATTAGAGGGAGTAGCGCCATGATGAAAGCTAATACCTTGTTCATGATTTTATGAGTTTTGAAGTTGTTTAATTTTATCTTGGAGGTTCTTGATGGTTTCCTGCTGCATGGAAATCACATCAATGAGATTGTCGATGCGAGGTTATTGCGAAAACTTCCCCGACAATTCCGGCAATTTTTTTACTTGAACAGCGACTCGTCCACCGGGTCACCAACAACCGCGTCAACCTTTGCAGGGTCGAGCAGGTCGATAAGCGAGTTGAAGTCCTCCACGCATGAGAACACGATCTCGTAGTTCTCGGTGATGTATCGGTTATTCATGTCCTTCGTTTCGGAGAGCATGAACGCGAAGCGGTTGTTCTTGGTGGCAGAGAAAGTCATTTTCCAGCCTGTGTAGTCATCGTAGAAGCGGTCACCGGCAATCTCCCAACAGTATATCGGCTTCGGGAACTTGACGGGAATCTCCTTACGAAAGTTCTTGACATTGTTCGCGTCTGCTACCTGTGACCACTCCACATACTTGCTTCGTGCGTCGATGAGGGCCTGCCGGAACTTGGCGAGGTCTTTGTACTTGACCCACACTTCGCCGTAGCCTCTTTTGGTCTGAGCATCGAAGCAGACATAATATGGTTTGTTGTCCTTTTTGAGGAGTTGGACTGTGAGGTCGTTCCGTTTTGCGAGCCGGTTGGAGAACGTGCCAACTACCTGTGCGCATGCCAGCATGGGCAGCAGCACCATGATAAATGCTAATACCTTTTTCATAATTTATGAGTTTTGGAGTTGTTTGATTTTCTCTTGTAGGTTCTTGATAATCTCTTGCTGCATGGCAACCACGTCCACAAGACCATCAATGCGTTTGGCATCGGCGGCTCTGTTGTCTTCTGCGAGCATAGTGCCTGTTCCACGCATCAACCATTCAGCCGAAATCTCATCAAATTCAGTCAAAATTGCATTGACTAACTTAAAACTAATCTCTGTTGCGCCCCTCATCACTCTATTGAGGCTGCTCTGTGTGACACCCAACCTCTTTGCAAATTGGGTTTCTGTCATGTTGCTGTAAGCCAGCACCGCCTTTATTCTTCCAATCATTACCGCAAACTTTTTGGGCATAAAAGATACCAACCGTTAAAAAAATTAAAATATTTGGTAAATTAAGTCATAAATGATTTGATTTAAATCAAAAATGACTATATTTGCATCATCAATCAATCACGGAGCAAATATAACGATAATATTTGAGACCGCAAACGATTTAATTTATTATTAACTAAAAAATTACGACTATGAGTGACGAGACAAAAGAGGTCAACATGACCGAAACCAACAACGAGAACAACGTGGCAGAGCTGCGTGAGACTAACGCAAACCTCCTCGCCGAACAAGCTAAACTGATGAATGAGCGCATGCAACTCCAGCACAAGATTAGGTCGCTGGAGGAGAGACTGAAGGATGAGGAGAGTAGCAGAATCCGCAACTACAAGTGGTACATGCAGGAGCAAGACAAGGTGCGTGCCCTCGTACTCATCATCAAAGCGATGAAGAGCGACTCCGTGACCATCGACCAAATTGTCGAACGCATCACCAAAGCGGTATAAGCTCCATTTCTGCCGTAGCTCAGACAGAAGAGCACCGGGCAGAGTCTCGGAGGGCGTTGGTGCAACTCCAACCGGCAGACCAAAGCAAGCCCGCAAGGGCAACAGCAGAGTTCCTTGAAATTTTGGTTTTCCCGCATGATACTGCCGATGACTGCACGTCGGCAAGTCAAGCGATGAGCGAGCATGATAGTACCGCCATGCCATGAGCCGTGCGCCGCAGCGATGCCGAGCAACGGGGAGCAGTAAGGCAATAAGGAGCAATCCCGCGCCAGCGAGAGGTCGTGCGAGCGAAATTCCCGAGCAGCCAACTCGGGTGCCGGCGGACGGCGGCATCTTGTGACCGTCCGAAGATGTATCACTAACAATGCAGACAATAAGAGCCTACAAAAGCTCACAACAATAATGTGGCTGTAACATTGGCGGGGCACCCAGGGGCAGTGCCGTCACAAATGCCCCTGCACGGCGGCGTACAACCAAGAGGTTAAGGTCTCGGGCGCGACCATACGTCCGACGCGGTTCTTTTACCGCTTCGCAGGTTCGACTCCTGTCGCCGCCTCCAATCAATCATCAATCCGCAAACAAAATGGAAACTACATTGGACAAAGAACTGTCAGTAATAGACCAGCTGCGTCAAATGGGCGTAGGGGAAGTTTTGAAATTTCCTGCCGGGCGTTCGCCTTACCTGCGCAACCTCGTCAGTCAGCGTCTCATCAACGAGAGGCTTGAGGGGCAAGCGTGGACAGTAAACCTCGACATGGAGAATGGTATCACAATCGTAACGAGGACGGCGTGATGGAACGTCAAGCAATCGAAAATCGGTTGCTCGGGAACATCCTCGCAGTGACCTCGACTATGACTGTCGGAAAAACGAAAGCCGCACGTATAGTAGGCGGAGAGCGTAAACTTCAGCGACTTCACCTGTCGGGTGCTATCGAGTGCGCCGGCAAGGTGAACGCTCAAAATGCAAAATGGCGATACAATCTCGCCCAGGTCTTGCAGCATTGCAGGCCTGCAAAATAGTGTCACACAAGTCAAACATCATCAAGCAAATGAAATCATTTCTAACAACAATCATCGCAATCGTACTGTTCTGCTCGGTGTTCTTCACGCCGGCAGACGACGCGCCTCTCGGCATCTTTATCTTGTGGTCTGCATGGTGCTGCCTTGCACTCTACATCGTTAACCGCATCATCAAGATGACCGACAAGGAGAGCGAAAAGAACTAAAAAAAGGCTCTTGCTCGCAGGAGCCAGGACGCAGGTTGATTTCTGCCATACAATCAATCACAAGGGTTAAGCGCTGTGAAGCGTAAAAGCCCGACCGCAAACTCTTATACCTGCTGTCCTGCCTGGTTCGATCCAGGATGAGCCGCGACGTGTGTTTTCATGTATTTGTTTTGAGTTTTAGTTGTTATGTTAGTGAGTGCCGGCGGCCGTGGCGGTCTTCGGCACTTTTCTAAAGACTTGACAAATCTTGACAACATCGTTAAACATCGTTGGATGAGGCAAAAAGGAGTTCAATCTGTTTGCACATTCAGCTTAAAATCGATAACTTTACAGTGTTATAATATAAAAGTCAAACATTTAATTCATTCAATTATGGAAGAGAAAAAAAAGAGCGTGTTCGACACGCTAAACGCCATCAACGTGCAAGAGCACGTTGAGGTCAAGAACATTGGAGGTGTCAAACTGAGTTACCTCTCATGGGCTTGGGCATGGACAGAAGTAAAGAAAGCCTATCCCGAGGCATTCTACACCATCTACGAGAACAAAGACGGGCTGTTTTATCACACCGACGGCAAAACCGCGTGGGTTAAGACGGGTGTCACCATCGAGGGCATCGAACACATCGAGTACCTGCCCGTGATGGACAACCGCAACCACTCCATCACCCTTGACAAGCTAACCAGCTTTGACGTGAACAAGGCCATTCAGCGCAGCCTCACGAAAGCTTGCGCCCGTCACGGCCTCGGGCTCTACATCTATGCAGGCGAAGACCTCCCCGAGGAAGAGGCCAAGCAGGCAAAGAGCGACATGGAGCAGAAGATTGCAAAAGCAGTAGCCGCCATGAGAGCTGTCAAGAGCCGGGAGGAGCTTGAGCAGGTGTGGCGCACATGGAGCAACCAAATACCATGCGCCGACGGCACAGAGTTTAACAAGGCCACCCGTGAGATGGCACAGCAATTTCCAAATCCACAATAAGCCATGATTTCGAAAGCAGATTTAAAGCAGTCGGAGGTAGTGTTTAACGAGTTAGCTCACACCTACCTCCGTGGCGACACGAAGCTGTCGGGCATCACTGGACTAATTCACTCCGTGCTGCTGGTGGGCGTCTATCCCGACGCCTCGGATTACGTGAAAGAAGTGCAGATACCGAAGGCTGGGTATTACGGCAAAAGTGTGCACAAGGCGATACAGACTTGGGACGAACTGGGCATTGAGATGACCCAATTCCCAGCGATTCCTTTCAAGCCAAAGCATTTCAAGGAAGACGTAAAGCCTGCACAGGACGTGAGTGCCGAACTTGCCTACTACCGCAAGGTGAAGCCTCGCACCTGCAAGACGATCGCGAGCGAGTTCACCGTGGACCACGGAAACTTCGCCTCGCAGATTGACTGCGTGTGGGTCACCGATGATGGCGACATCTACCTCGTTGACCACAAAACCAACAACCTCGACTTTTACCCCGGTGGTGCCGCTGGGTTGAAGGAGTACCTCTCATGGCAGTTGAGTTGCTATGCCGTGATGTTCGAGCATCAGACCGGGCTAAAAGTCAAGGGGCTGCTTGGCAACTGGTTGCGCAAGGGTGCCGGTGAGCTGTGGCGCATTGAGCGCAAGCCCGACGAGCAGGTCACCAAGTTGCTCAACACCGACATCTTACCAAACCCCGAGTACGACAAGGATGACCCATTCAGCGAGCGTTGGATCTATATAAACCCCGAGATGCAGGTGACTGCCGCAAAGGTCGAGGAAGTCAAGCCAGTGGCGACCGCTACCGACGCACTCGCCGTTCCTGTTGACGTGGTAAGCGCTATCACCGCCCTGCTGCGGGCCGAGAAAGCCGCCAAGGCGATGAAAGAGAAACTTCGTGAAATCATGGAGGCCGCTGGTGTCTCCAAGTGGGAGTGCCCCGAGTTCACGGCCACCATCGGGAAGCCGAGCGAAACGACCACATTCGACTCAACGGCTTTGAAGAAGGCCGACCCCGAGACCTATAACAAGTTTCTCAAGACACCCACCCGCAAGGGAAGTTTCAAAATCACAGCAAAATAACAATTACAGGTGTCATTCCTGTTTATTCTTTTTTATTATGGCTACATCAATAGTAGAAACAATCACACCTGCGAAAGCACAGGAGTATTTAGAGAAATTCAGCGGTCAGAACCGCAACATTAGCAAAGCCGTTGTAGATAGTTACTCTCTTTCCATGCGAGAAGGGAAATGGCTGTTGAATGGGGAACCAATCGTGTTTGACATTCATGGAGTTATTCAAAACGGGTATCACCGACTCCACGCATGTACAAAAGCTGGAGTTCCTTTTCAAACATTTGTTGTACGAGGTGTTGAGCCCGAAGTATTTACAACCTTTGATTGTGGGCGACATCGCACAGTTGGTCAGCTCATCGGAATGCAAGGCGTCAAGCATTACAACGCTGTCGCATCAACAGTCCAGTTGTCTTACCGCCTTAAAAGTGGACACGCGGTAGGCGAAACGGTTTCTGCAACAAAACGACTTGGCAAGACCAATTCCGACATGATTAATTATTTCAATTCTGACAGAGAATTGTTTATTGCGTGCGGAAAATTTGCAGTTGAAATGAGAGAGTGCCCAATTTTGGACGCGTCTATCATAGGCGGAACGACTCACTACCTTACTCGCTATGGTGGTTATGATGTTGAGTTTGTAAAAAATTTCTTCAGGATGGTTTGTTCTTATGACACCTGCAAGATAAACTGCATCAATCTACTCCGCAAGCGCTTGTTAAAGAACAAAAGTTCAAAGCTTGAGAAAATGAACAAGAACGTTCTTTATGCCTTGATTATCAAGACATGGAATGCTTATGTCACAGGAGCAGGAGAAAGTGTCAAGATTTTGAAGTTTGATACCGAACGAGATGAATACCCAAAATTTATTTTAAATAAATAATTGAAAACATTATGTCAGTAAATCGCGTAACGTTACTTGGCAACGTGGGCAAGCAGCCCGAAATCAGAGAAGGGGCAGGTGGAGCCAAGTTCGCCACCTTCAGCCTCGCAACAACCGACCGCGCATATACAAAGCGAGACGGCACGCAGGTGCCAGAGCGCACCGAGTGGCACAACATCGTGGCCAACGGCAGCGTGGTGGGGATAATCGAGCGGTATGTCACCGCCGGTACCAAACTCTACATCGAGGGCAAGTTGAGGACTCGCAAGTACACCGCAAGGGACAACACCGAGCGCACCGTCACCGAGATTTACCTCGACAACATGGAATTGCTCGGCGGCAAGCATGAGCAGCCTCAGCAGGGCACCAATCCTCCTTTCTACAACCAACAGCGTTACCAGCAGAGCCCGACTAACTGGGGCGGTGACGACAATGTGCCGTACTGATATGGCAAAGGTTGTTGAGTTTGACCGCTTCAAGGTCATCAAGGCCTCAGCAAAGGAAATGTTTGAAGCCGTAGGGTCGCCCGGCATCTGCGACTATTGCAGCGAGCGGCCCAAACACGGCTACTACATTGCAGTGCTGAACAAGTGGTACTGCCCCAAATGCTGGGAGAATTTCAAGAAACGTGCAGTATGGTATCCCGAGGACGCGATGGTTGAGAACAGAAACTTCGAGTGCTATTCAAAACTGCTTGGATTATGATAGTCCACCTGCATAAAGAGAACGGCCACGTCACCGACCAGCGCACCCTCGACAGCGTGTGTGGGTTCCTGCCGAACGGTGACTATGTGGCCACCATCGAGCCGAAAGCGACATGGGAGCGCAAGAAGCCTCGCACGCTTAATCAAAACGCGCTCCTATGGCTTTGGCTATCCGACATCGCAAACTTCTTCAACAAGACCTATGGCGATGATCACTGGAACAAAGACAACGTGCATGACCTATTCTGCGAGATGTTCCGTTACCCGGTCGTGCTGCCTAACGGCCAGGTTATCGACAAGTGGGTTGAGACCAGCAAGCTCAACAAGCGTCAGATGACCGACTTCATGAACAAGATACAGAGCTACATGGCAACCGAGCATGGTGCAACCGTGCCCCTGCCGGATGATGAAAAGTATAAAGATTTCAAGAATCTTTACTCATGACCTCGAAATAGTAATCCAAATGCTACATTTTCATTATCAAATCCCACACAGTGGCCGCGAGGCATAAGGGTGGGAGCTACAACTCATATACTGGTTTTATATTTTCATTGTTACATACGCGCCAAGCCCGTGAGGGTGCAGCGCTTTCAAGGGTGAGTGACAAAAAGGGCTGACGTCGGAACGATGCCCGTTAATAATAATTCATTTTTTTTGTTGTCAATGGTGTGTAATTAGCAAGACTCCAGGTTCGACTCCTGGCTCACCCACAAGTCAAATTTTAATTCATTCATTGCTTCAAGTCGGGCAACTCCGTGGGTAAGGAGCTACGGAAACCTAATTCCGTAAATCGTTGGTTCGACTCCAACCCCGACTACTGCCGCAAGGCTACAAGTCAAACATTTTATTCACGAAAAATGAAATATACACTGAGACCATATCAGCAAGAAGCGAGTGACGCGGCTGTCAAGTTTTTTAGCGACAAGACAACCGCAAAGCACAACGGGCTGCTCATTCTCCCCACGGGAGCCGGCAAGTCGCTCGTGATTGCCGACATCGCCAGCAAGATTGACGAGCCGTTGATTGTGCTTCAACCAAGCCGCGAGATACTTGAGCAGAACTATGCGAAGCTCATGAGTTATGGTGTGTGGGACTGCTCAATCTACTCTGCAAGCCTCAACCGCAAGGAGATTAACCGCATCACATTCGCCACCATTGGCAGCGTGATGGCCCACTTGGACGATTTCAACGTGTTCCATAAAATCCTCATCGACGAGTGCCACCTGGTCAATCCTCGTGGTGGCCAGTACAAGGAGTTCATCGAAGCCGTCGAGGGGCGGCAGGTGATAGGCCTCACCGCCACACCTTACCGCCTCGGGCAGACGATAGACCCCAAGACTATCAACAGCAAGTGGAAGAAATACGGCTCAATCCTCAAATTCTTGACGAGGACGCGCCCGAGAGTGTTCGACCAAGTACTTTATTATTGCCAGGTAAAGACGCTGTTAGAGGGCGGTTTCCTGGCGAAATTGAGGTACTTCGACATGAATGCGCTTGAGCTGGATCGCGTTAAGCTCAACTCCACGGGTGCAGACTACGACGATGAGAGCCTTTTCAAGGAGTTCGAGCGGGTGGGCTTCTTTGAGTACACCCTCAACATCGTTAAGCGCGTCATGCGCCCGAAGGACGGCTCACTTCGCCACGGAATACTGGTGTTCTGCCGTTTCGTCGAGGATGCCGAGCGCCTCGCCGACGAACTTTGCGGCTTCTGCGAGGTGGTATCCGGTGCCACGCCAAAAAAAGAGCGCGAGGCGATACTTGAGCGGTTCAAGAGCGGAGAAACGGAGGTGGTCGCCAACGTGGGCGTGCTCACCACCGGATTCGATTTCCCTGCGCTGGACACAATTATTTTGGCGAGACCTACGATGTCGCTGGCCCTTTTTTACCAAATGGTGGGGCGCGCGATTAGACCCTATCCCGGCAAAGACGGCTGGGTGATTGACCTCTGCGGGTCGGTCACCAAGTTCGGAAAGGTCGAGGAATTGTGGCTGGACCACGATGAGCGTGGCGGCTGGATTATTACGAGTAACGGAAAACAATTAACCAACATAATGATGACAAAATGAGTTGGAAACGATTTAAGTTCGGCAATCAAAAGTTGTATGTCATTCCCGGCACGGATCACCGCTTCCGGACCGAGCACGATGCAAAGTTCTACTGCGATGAGCACGGGATTGACTTTGCGACTGTCGAGAAATACGACTCCAAGAAGGAGTACGCCCGCTGGCTGGAGTTGCAGATCCTGCAACGCGTCGGCGAGATTAGTGAGCTTCGCCGTCAGGTGGAGTTTGAGTTGATACCTGCCAAGTACGAGACCAAAAAGGTCAAGGACAAGGTAGTTCGTAAATGGTTTGTACCCTACGACCTCCCATGTGGTATTTATGAGTGTATGACGAGGAAAGAAGCTGAGACCTTTGCTAAGGCTAATAAAATCCCATACAAAAAGATTTACAGCAAGGAGTACACCGAGCCGGTCTACAAGGAGGAGTGCATCATGCAGAACGCCGTCTACACTGCCGACTTCGTTTACCGCGACAAGGACGGCAACGAGGTCGTTGAGGACGTGAAGAGTGAAGTAACCCGTAAGGAAGCCGACTATGTGCTGCGTCGCAAGTTGATGCTGGACCGCCACGGTATACTTGTTTTGGAGACTTGACGACTATGGAAGATGGCTGGATAAAACTTCACCGAAAGATGCGTGAATGGCAACACTACCAACGACCATCTGTACGACTGGTCTTTGAGGAGTTGTTGTTCTGCGCCAACACAAAGCCCGCGTGGTTTCATGGCATCAAGGTTAACCGAGGTGAAACTATGGTGTCGATTGAGACCATTTGCGCTTACACTGGTTTCGCCAGAGCAACAGTGGTTGCAGCACTTAAAATATTAGAAGAAACCAAAGAAATCAAGCGTTCAAAATGCTGGCGCGGCATTCGCACAAAAATCGTGAATTTTGATAAGTACCAAGACAATGGAAGTTCAGAAAGCAGTACAGGAAGTAGTTCAAAAACTGAACTGCTTATTGAACCACAAAGTGAACTGCAAACTGAACTGCTTATTGAACCCGAACAAGAATTAAAGAAAGATAAGAAAGAAAAGAATAATATAGATGCTAACGCATCTACGTCAGGTGCTGCCGCACCCGACCCCGAAATGTCCTCTCAAGAAAGTGTGGATTATGTCGGGTTAATGAAATTCTTTAATCGGACAATGGAGGAGGCCGGCGCAATCATTCCTCGGTGCAAGTCTTGCGATGGCAAGCGCAGAGAGTTCGTCCGCGCCCGCATCCGTGAACATGGTCTTGACGCAGTTTACGAGATGATCACGAAAGCGAGCCAAAGCGATTTCCTCAACGGAAAGAGCCGGAGCGGTTGGATTGCCGACTTCACCTGGCTGTTCCGCCCCTCAAACTTCCAAAAAGTGCTTGAGGGCAACTACGACAATAGAACAAAAAACTACAATGGACAACAAAACAATCAACCAAGCACTGGGAGCAATCCCAAAAACACCGTCACAGGGTTCAAAGTCATCAAGGCCGGTGGTTGACTTCAACATCGAGTCACAAATCTTCCGCTCGTGCCTGCTCAAGGTAGAGCCGAAGTTCGACATCGCCAAAGGCGACAGACGGGTGCTTAACTCCATATTCGCGTGGATATGGAAAAAAGACAACATCAACGTGCTCGGCCTGGACTACGACAAAGGTTTCTACCTCTATGGTCCACTCGGGCGTGGCAAGACGATGACGATGCTTGCGACGAGGAAGTACATGAACAGCGTGTTTGCCCGGCACAGGCACATGCAGGAGGACTACCGGCTGAAGGCGTGGTGGAAGACTGCAAGCGAGCTTGCAAACATCTATGCCGCCGACGGGCAGCCTGCGTTGATGCAGTACACAGCACAGGACGTCAACCTGGTGATAGACGAGTTCGGGCGTGAGCCAAACCCTGCAAACAACTACGGTACGAAGATGAACGTGTTGCAGTTCGTGTTGCAGCTGCGCTACGACCACCGCCGTACGAGCGTCACGCACATCACCACAAACATGAGACTCGAAGACATTGAGCCGCGTTATGGCGACTATGTGGCTGACCGCTGCAAGGAAATGTTCAACTTCATCGAGTTCGATGGAGATAGCCTACGTTAAATAGAGTTGGTCGGACTAAAAAACGGCGAAAATCAGAACCGCCCAACGTCCAACGATGATTAACTTTGCAATGCAATAAGATAAAAGTCAAACATTTAATTCATTAAAAGAAATGGAAGATTTTTCAAATGAAATTTGGAAGCCCATTGTCGACTATGAGGGCCTTTACGAAGTGAGCAGCCTTGGAAGAGTAAGAAGTGTCGACAGAGTTGTTCGTGGTAACTATGGGCATTCCCAACCCAAAAAAGGCACCATCCTCAAAGGGAGAGTTGACAAGGATGGCTACATTGACATTGTTTTGTCGAAGAACTGCAAAACAAAACATTTTCGTGCCCACCGTCTTGTCGCAATAGCTTTTATTCCAAATCCCTCAAACAAAGAGCAGGTCAATCACATCAACGAGTGTCCGAGTGACAATCGGGTTGATAATTTGGAATGGGTTACATGTAAAGAAAACATCAATTACGGCACAAGAACTTCTAAAATGGTTGAAACGAGGGTACAACGTGGAATTTTGTCAAAACCAGTCATTCAAATTGATGCAGCGACAAAACAAGTGATTGCCGAATATAGAAGCATGCACGTGGCAGAGAGAGAGACTGGAGCAAAGGATAGCAGCATTTCTCGTTGCTGTTATGGCAAACAAAAATTAGCCAAAGGGTTCCTTTGGAAGTTTAAATAAAGTCAAACATTTAATTCACAATTCTTATGGAAGTAAAGAACATTCCGCTGGTAAGAATACACACCAGCCCCCTCAATCCAAGAAAAACTATCGATGAGGGAGACCTGCAAGACCTTTCCAACAACATCAAACAGCAAGGCTTGCTCCAACCAATTACCGTGCGTCCCATTGAAGCGGACGATACCAACCCTCTGTGTGGTGAATTTGAGATTATATGCGGCGAACGCCGTTACCGTGCCGTATCAATGCTTGAAGAAGATACAATCCCCTGCATCGTACGGGAGATGACCGACGAGGAAGCCCTCGACGCGATGATCACCGAGAACCTCCAGCGCAAGGACGTTGACCCGATTGAAGAGGCATTCGCCTTCGGTCAGCTGCTCAAGACCGGCAAGACCATTGAGCAGATCGCCGACCGCATCGGCAAGTCCAAGCGATTTGTCCAAGAACGTATCAAACTTGACAACCTTTTGCCCGACCTCAAGAAAATGGTCAAAGACGGGAAGCTGCACATTGGCGCAGCCATGCACGTCTGCAAACTCACAGAAGATGAGCAACGACAATTCCTTGAGTGGTGCGATGACCAAGACCAAGACTACATCAGCAGGCGCGATGCAGAGATGTTCACCGATAACCTTTTCATGAACATCTGCAAGGCTGACTGGCACAAAGATTTCAAGGGCTCATGCGGCACCACCTGCATTGAGTGCCCGTTCAACAACGCCAACGTGGGCTGTCTGTTCTACGAAATGAAGCCCCACGATGCCACCTGCACCAGTCGTGAGCGATGGAACAAGAAACGTCACTCATGGTTGCTCAAGCGCATCGATGACAATGCCGATGTCCTCGTCAAGGAGGGTGATAACCTTGAGGCCGGAAAGAGTGTGATTGTCGCCGAATCGAGCCAATACTTCCCAGACAAGAACACCGACTACGAGCAAGTGCTGGAGTATATCCGTGGCAAGGGCTTCAAGGTGGTCAATAAAGAAGACTACTTCGAGCGCTTCTCATCTTACAGAGAGGATGATGAACGGCTGCAAGAGAAACTCGCCAACAACGAGGTTTACCGAGCCGTCGTGGTGGAATCGACATGGAGAGGTGTTGAGGTCAATGTACGATACTATGAGTTCAAGAAAACTGGCACGGAGCATAGCAGCGATGAAGTGAAAGCCATGCAGCTCGTCAACGAGTACAAAGAGAACGAGCGCAAGAGTGCCAGCACACTCGCATCCAAGCTGCGAGACATCCTCCGCGACATGGAGCCGACCGAGTTGAGCACCGAACCTCTCAACCAAACCGAGAGCCTGGTGCTGATGACCTTGATATTGAAGAAATGTTCGTACCAGCTACGCAATGCGCTCAACATCAACTTCACTTACAGCTCCGACCCACAAGTGCTGAACTATGTCAAAGCGCATACCGAGCAAGTGCATCAAATATGCCGGGACTTCCTGCGTGAGGAGTTGTCCAGTGCGGGTGTCGAGTATAACGCAGACATGCAAGTGTGCCAGTCCATGCTTCTGCAAGACTGGGCTAAAGAGCAGACCGAGCAGATGTCCACCGACATGGCAGTCAAGCTCGCCAAGAAGCAAGCCAAGATTGAAGAGCAACTCACCGCCCTCGGCTACAACACCGATGGCACAAAGATGGACTTCTAATGAATTTCTCGCAGCTTAACTACTTCGAGAGGGACAAGCTCGTCCCTCTCGTTTGTGACATGCTCACGAAAGCGAACGGTCGCCCGCTGCCGTCGCAGGTGATTGCCGAGGCGATCCGCAAGATAGGACACCACACCGACACCCGGTCGGTGCGCCGTGTCATCAGCTACATCAGGCGCGAGGGACTTGTGCCCTGTGTCGCCTCCAGCCCCAAAGGTTTTTTCGTGGCCAACAACGTTCGTGAGATAACAGACACAATACTCTCCCTTGAAGGCAGGGTTGACGCCATACAGGAAGTCATAGACGCATTGAGGGAGCAACGATACTTCAAGTTCAACTTATAACGCAGAAACTTATGAAACTTTTCAGAAAAAACAACAGCCAGGCCGTGATGGCCGAAGAACAGACAGAACAACCGACAAGTGACGAGACGCGTCACGAAACAATGCAAACATCGTGGGTGGAGAAACACAAATCCTACGAGCAGGCAGAGCAGGAAAGGTGGGAGCAACGGCGATGGGAGCTCACGCGCTACCTCGTCTCCCAGGACCGGCGCAGCGTAGTGCTTGGCAAGCTAAACTTGTCTGACGCTGCGATAGCACGCAGGGCGCGGCAGCTGGCAGACGCCACGATTGAGGAATTGCGAAACAACAAAATGCAGCACGGACATGGGAAAGGGAGCAAGTGACGAACAGGAAGAGGTTGAACCAATCGCAGAGTTCACAGCCCACTGCTGCTTCCTGTTGATGCTGTTTGGCGGCATCATCCTGGTAGGTATAATTTACGGAATTTACACACTAATTGTTAATCTGATATGTCAAATATGACAACATTCATCATCATCTACGTACTCGGAGTAGTCATCAACGCCTTCGTGGCCGCGTCCATTTGGGACGACCTCAAGGACGACAAAGTACTTGAGAGGGTACGCCTGGCAATATTGCTGTTTTTCGTGCTGGCATCTGTCGGCACATGGGTATATGCAATCATCTACACGGCTGCAAGGTTCATCAAGTCGTTACACGCCGGCAAAAAGAAGAAAGGCAATGGCAAAAAGAATAACGATTAACGGGAAATGGACTTTCTACGAGACCCCGCTTTCATGCGGTGACTGCAAGTGCAGCATCAACGACAACTTGCACGAGGCAGGGGGCAAGTCATTTTGCGTATTATTTGGCAAACAGAAGAATTACTACGACACGCCTCCAAAGCGATGTGTGGAGATGTTTAAGAAGGCTTTCGCCATCGGAGGTGACGTCGCTTTAGTCGAGAAGGAATGAAAACAGAATTTAAGTACAAAGTCGGCGAGAAGGTGCTGCTCAACGGCAAGGAGTCGGTTATCGAGCAGACGGGCATCAGCCTCAACCATCAGCCGCTTTACAAAATTGACGGTTTATGGCACAAAGAAAGAAACATCACGAAGTGGTACCCTCCTTGCCCGGCATGAAACGATGCAACGTGTGCGGCGAGGAGAAGCCCGTGTCGGAGTTTTACAAGCATGGTAAGTACGTGTCTCAGCCCTGCAAGGCCTGCTCCCAAAAACGCTCAAAGTTGCGATGGGAGGCTGAGAAAGAGAGAAAGAGAAGGCTGGCAGAGAGAGCGTCGAAGCTTGCTGCCGACAAGCACATGAGAAGAAAGATGGCCAAAGATGGTGAGCTGGTATGCCGCAACTGCTGGCTCTACCCCTGCTTCAAAGGCATCGACACCATGAGCTCCAACCTCGCAGAGACCTGCATAAGCTGGCATCTGCGAGACAAAAGTTAATATAAAGTTTTCAGCAAAATTCAGCAAAATTCAGCAAAAAATAGAGTTCGAAATATTTTTCTATCTCGCTGAAAATGACTAACTTTATAGTGTAATTAAGCAAATAAGTCAAACATTTAATTCAGCAATTTATGAAAAGGTCAATCTATATCGACGGCAGGCACTGGGACAACATCATGGCCTTGCCGTGTGTTAGAGGGCTCGTAAAGAGGGGCGATGGCAAAATAGTTGTTAAAGTCAAAGTCGCTAAAGTGTCTTACATTTACGCTGGCACTGGAGATGCACTCGTCGAGGACGATGGGGGCAATTGGCACGTGAGAAAAAAGGAGTCCATGGCGCCTCGACGATTAAAGACTGGATACATGCTGTGTCCTTACTATTACGCATGGATTGAGACAAGTAATAGAGGACTTCAAGTGTACCAGTGCGTTGACGATGAGAACAACGAGTCCCGAAACTGTGAGTGGACACCCGAAAGCGGTTGCTTCAAATACCCGAAAGGAGGCCAGCAATGAGCAAGGAAAAATACAACTTTGAGTTGCGCCTCAGCTACACCACCACCCTCCAAAGCCGCTTCAACGGCACTTTCCAAGACGCCCGACTGCGAGGCGACAGAATTGCCTCACGGATGGGCAGGACGCGCCTCTATGCCTACAACGAAAAATTACGACGCTGGGAGATGCTTGGAACCTTTCTCGGGCACATGCGCTATCTAAATAAATGGGGCGAAGAGAATATCATCAAAAGCGATTATTCATGCCTAATAAGGGTAATTAAAACACAGGAAACCAAATGAAAGGCGACCGTTACAAAGTGTCGGCACAATCTTCATCAAGTTTGTTCAACCCTCAAGTTACCGAAATCTATGATGGCAGTTGAAGAACGAGACACCTCAACGAACCGAAAGAGGTTGCCAGGGCTATGTGTGCCGCCAATCCCCGACTGTTCCGATTTGCTGTCGATACCGAGCATCAAGCGCAGGGGCATGACCCCCGAAATGATAGCCGCACAGATGCTGGAGGATGTCCGGTACTGGAGAGCAATGCACCCAGGAAGGGATTGGCTGGCCATCGTGCCACCGTCGTGGAGGGACTATATAAGCTACAATATATGAGACCAACAGCACTTGAAATCATGAAGGCAGTGGCCAAAGCCTACGGCGTGACACTTGAGGATCTGCGTTCTCACAGCCGTGTGGCACGGCTCGCCACTGCGAGGGCGGTAGTTTGCTACCTGCTCTATCGATACTACAACTACAGCTTGAAGGATGTGGGGCGCATGGTGTTGAGAGACCACTCTTCGGTGATGCACAGTGTACGACTGGTCGAGGGTTTCTGCCTTTGGCCGAAGATGTACGCCACCGACCTCGCCATCATCGAGGACATCAAGCAAAAATATCTTAGCGATGGGCAGTAGACGATGGACACAAGCCGAGATAGACTATCTGAGGAAAGTCTATCCTCACCGAAGCAACGCCGACATCGCCGTGTTCCTGCACCGTCCGGTAAGGTCTATCGGGTGGAAGGCTCGCAGCCTCGGTGTGTACAAGTCGCCCGAGTTCGCCGAGCAGCAGCGCAGGGTCGGGCAGTTCAAGCCCGGACACACGCCGGTCAATGCCGGACGCGCGCAGGTGCAGTTCATGAGTGCCGAGGGCATCGCCAACTCGTCACGCACACGCTTCAAGGCAGGTGAGGTGAGGGAAACCTCGCCCACCTACCGAGAGGCGGGCTACGAGATACTGCGATCACCCGACAAGACCGGTCGCCGCTACTGGTGGATAAAGCCGGGCGACGGTCGGCGCATGATGCCCAAGCACCGCTACCTGTGGGAGCAAGCCTATGGCCCAATACCGAAAGGCATGAACATTCAGTTCAAGGACGGAGACACAACGAACTGCGTCCTCGACAATCTCTATCTCATTTCCCGCGCCGCACAGGTGCGCAAGAACTGGGACGATTTGCCCGATGAGCGCAAGGCCGCTTGCCGGGCGAAGATACAGGAAAGGCGAAACAAATCAATCAGAGCCGACCGTCTGCGCCTCAAATGGGGGCTTGAGCCGAAAGGACGGCTCGTTAAACGAATCCAAAGATGAGAAGGAAAGGGACAACACTAACACCAGATAAGCAGAAGTTGTTTTGCTCTTATACGGAGCACGTCACCGCGAAAGGTGCCGGCATTTCTGACCATTACCTCGGTTATGTCTATGATTTCTTGGTCGACGTCGATGAGGTGAACAAGCGGGGGTATACAAAGTATCGTAAATCACACTCTGCCGAGTTTCACTTGAGCGGAAAGCAGCAAGGAGCCATCAGCGACTTCATGTCATGGTGTGGAATTCAAATTGGTGGTGTTAGAAAGCGTGCACGGACAAAGGCGTTGGAGAAACGGTCAAGGCTTGACGAAAAGGCACAGCAGATATTGAACGGCTTCTCGGAATGGCTTGTCAAAGAGAACGCATACAGCCAAAATACGGTGAAGGGCTATATATTTGGGGCAAAAGATTTCCTATGCTACTCAACCTCAATCAGCACCGAGGTCGTAAAAGGCTATAAGGCAGCGATGGAAGAGCAAGGGAAATTGCCCAGAACGGTCAACCAGCGGCTAAATTCAGTCGCTGCACTTGCAAAATATCTCGGCAAGCACATAGAAATCAAGCATACCAAGATACCTCGTACTTTGAGCCTCGAGAACGTGCCGACAGAGAAAGAGGTTGAAAAATTACTTGCCTACTGCAAGGCTCACAATGAGAAAGCCTACATTTGGATCAGGCTTCTCTCAACTACAGGTGCACGAGTGCATGAGTTTGTGATGTTCACCTACGAGATGGTGGCCGCTGGACATGTGGACCTCAAGGGCAAAGGGAGTAAGGTAAGGCGGTTTTTCTTCACGCCGAAAGTGCAGCAAGAATGTGCCGAATATGCCGAAAAGAACAAATTGCAAGGGGCCATCGCCGTCAATCGAACCGGTGGCGTTTGTTCTACCCGTGGTGTCGCCCAATTATTACACGCCATGGCAGAGCGTGCGGGAGTTGACGCGAAAAAGTGTCACCCTCATGCGTTCCGCCACTTCTTCGCCAAGATGTACCTCAAACGGAGCAAGACAAAGGACGTGACTGAACTTGCAGATTTGCTCGGGCATAGCGGACTTGACACGACTATGGTTTACATCAAACGCAGTCAAGAAGAGCAAAAACGAATGTTTAACAAAAACGTGGACTGGTAATGAAACGGGCTATAGATAAATTGGGCGCATACGCTTGCAAGATTGGCAAGGACTTTTCCATCGCCTTTGAGGAGATGTTGGACTTTTTCATCGAGACATTCGACACAGACAGGGTAATGCGTCACGAGTGTAACTACCCTGCGTTGTTGGCAGAACGTAAGCAGGACAATCCAGATATGTTTGAATTGCTCGTTATGTGGCTGGAACTTACCACACAGGGCATCAAAAAGAATGGTGCCTATGACTTCTTCGGCACGATGTATGAGGAAGTCGTCAAAGGCAAGTTTAAGTCATCTTCAATGGGGCAGTTTTTCACTCCGTTGAATCTCTGCCAAGTGATGGCGGAACTTATCTACTCACCAGAAATGCAAACCGTCAATGACTGTTCATGTGGTAGCGGCCGGACCTTGCTTGCCCACTTCATGAAAAGCGATAAGACAAAGTTTTATTATTACTATGCCGAAGATCTTGACCCTATCTGCGTGAAAATGTGCGCTCTTAATTTCATGATACACGGAATGCTTGGTCAGGTTGTTCATCACGACGCACTGAAGCAGGACTTTCTCGGGGCATACGAGGTGAATGAGATTAAGTGGCCTATTCCCACGCCGTGTTGCAGTATCAGGAAAATCTCTGAAGAAGAATATTGGAACCGCCGCGACTGGCTCGTTAAACATAACCGCAAACCTCTTGCAGAGCCTATTGTGGATAACACAAAGCCGGAGTATGCAAATCTATCGCTATTTAATTTCTAATCGTTAAACGCGTGCAATGAGATTATTATACAGGACAGGAACTATATACAGCGAGATTACCAACAAGGGGCGCTCGACTGTGGCTCGAAGGGTGCGAGGCACCAACAAGCAAATCTATACATCGCGCTGGGTGGGCGAGATTGTGGTCAACTACAAGCGCTACCGATTTCGCTCAACAAATTTCGACAACGTGAGACACTGGGTGGACATGATGGTGGAGAAATACCCCACCTACATGACAGGCTTCGATAAAATAACAAAAAAATGAGACAGATATACATAGGAAAAAACAAGAAAAAGAACCACGGCTGTTGCGTCTACCACGACACCAGCCTGCAAAGGCGCGTGAGGCTGGGCAATGGCAAGGTGGTTGAGCGGCGGCACGACTGTTGGCGTGCAGACGTGCAGCTGATTGACTGCAACGGCGTGATACGCATACGGAGGCGCTTCAAGGACAGAGACGAGGCCCTTGCGTGGTTAGGGATTTATAAATAATTTTCAAAACAACAAAGTTATGGACTTACAGAAAGAACTCAACCTGCTTTTGCAGAAGGTCGGCAAAATCGTGCCGACAATGGTATTCATCGGGACGACCACCGACAAGCACAGAGCGTTCATGATGGGCTCGCCCGAAAAGACAGACGGGGAACGCAAGTTTGAGCTCGTCGCAACCGTCGCCATGATGATGGATCAGCGCACTGAACTGCGAGAAATCATCTTCTCGGCGGTGTCCTGGTTTATGCAGGAGAACCCGATGTACCGCGACGCGATGCAGGAAGCACTCAACAAAATGAAAGAGCTCGATGAACACTAACCAGCTTTCACTCTTTGACGATGTGCCGGAGCAAGAGTACGACACCGCAGAGGGCGACGAGTATGCCGCCTTTGTCAAAAAATTCAAGCCTAAAAAAACCACTGACGACTGCTACACACCGCCGGAGGTGTATGATGCCGTCGTGGGTTGGTTGCGCTCCGAGGGACTCATCGACGACACCACGCCGATTGTGCGGCCGTTCTACCCGGGCGGAGATTACCAGCGTGCAGCCTACCCGCCGGGGTGTGTGGTCGTGGATAACCCGCCGTTTTCGATTTATGCGCAGATTGTGCGGTGGTATCTGGCGCACGGCATCCGGTTCATGCTTTTCGGGCCGCAGCTCACCTTAAGCGTGTTCGGCGCGGATGCCTGCTTCATGCCGATTAGTGCAAATATCACCTACGAAAACAGTGCCGTCGTAAATACTGGGTTTGTCACCAACCTAATCCAAGGCGTGAGGCTGTGGACCGCGCCGACGCTGCGTGCCGCCATTATGGCGGTGGTCCCCACTCCGAGAACCATCACTAAAAATACTTATCCGGACAACGTCATCACTTGTGCAAACGCCGGAAAGATAGCATCAAGAGGCGTGGACCTGCGGATTAACGCCGACCAGTGCCGGTGTGTCCACAACGTCGATATGCTCAAAGCCGCCGGCAGGAAACTATTTGGCTATGGGTGGATATTGTCGACCAATGCGGCGGCTGAGCGTGCGGCGGCTGAGCGTGCTGTGAGCACCACTGTACAGTTGAGCGAGCGTGAGTGGGCCATCGTGGCCGAGTTGGATAAAAAATAATTTGGGCGTGTTGAATAATATATGAACATCAACGAACTGCTGAACCAAAATGAGCTGCACATGGCGCAGGTGCTGCGTGCAAGGCTGAACGAACTCGGTTTCCCTCCCAATGTGTTGCGTATTCTCAAAGGGCAAGGGATAACCACCCTCAACGACCTCTGCTCGCGTTCACGCGCCGACCTGCTGGGCATCCGCTTCCTCGGGTCGGCCAACGTGGACGCGATAGAGCGACTGTTAGCGACAATGGATTTACGATTACGCCAATAAGGCGAAAACACTAATTTATTAACAGAAAAATGAGATTTTTTGAAGTAAAAATCAAGATTGACAAGATGCTGGAGGACGGCACCCAAAAGACCGTCGCCGAGACCTACGCCGTGGACGCGCTCTCGTTCACCGAGGCTGAGGCAAGCATCACACAGAAGATGCAGCCGTACATCACCGGCGAGTTCAACGTGACGCACATCAAGATTGCGCAGTACAACACAGTGGTGTTCAACGAGGGCGAGTTGTTCTTCCTCGTCAAGTACAACCTAATCACCATTGACGAGAGCACGGGCAAGGAGAGACGAAATGCGATGTACGTGCTGTTCCGTGATGAAACCATTGACAAGGCCAAGGAACATGCAAGGAGTTACATGAAGGGCACGGTCGTCAACTACGAGATTGAGGCTATCAAGGAAACGAAAATCATAGACGTATTCACCAATGGAGATTAAAATCAAAAAACTGGCCGAGACAGCCACGACCCCGACGAAAGCCCATGCCACGGATGCAGGCTTTGACCTCTACGCCTCTCGCGTGGAGCGCAACGACTACGGGCAGGTCATCTGCCACACGGACATCGCCTTTGAAATTCCGCCCGGCCATGTCGGGCTGGTGTTCCCTCGCTCGTCTATTTGCAAGACATCGCTCTCGCTCACCAACTGCGTGGGTGTGATAGACAGCGGCTACCGCGGCGAGGTGAAGGGTGTGTTCCGCCAGCACGGCTTCCTGCATCCATACCGGCAGGGCGACAGGTTCGCCCAACTCATCGTCATGCGATACCCCGATGTGACGTTTGTGGAGGTGAACGAGTTGGCCGGCAGCGACCGAGGAGACAACGGCTACGGCAGTAGCGGTCAGTAATAACAAAACACAACAGCACAATGGGCAATGCACTTGAAATTCAAAAGCAGGTGTGGGTCAACTCGACGGGCAAGAAATACTCGGTCGACCTGCACGCAGGAAAGGACGGGCGCAGTGACTACTTGATGATTACCGAACACACGGGGAACAGGCGTTACCGCATCAGCATTCCCCTGCCGATGGTCGGCCACCTCATCGAGGCAATTCACGACGCACTGGAGACATAATTAACCACAAGTATAACAATTATGACTACTATAAGACCGCCGTAAGGCAAAACTTTTTTTCAGCAACATTAAATCCGATCAGATGATTACGCTTAACAAATTGACCAAAGAGCTGCATGATGAGATGATGAGGCGGGACGAAATCAACGAGCAGACTTCCCCTCGCGCCATGTCGATAAGGATTTCCCGCGACTGGCGACGTATGGACGCTTGCCATTTGAGCCGACCGCCGCTGCACCTTACGCAAGAGTTCGTGGACGCGCAGCACGTTGACGACGCCTGCCCGACCTACGAGCACGAGTTCAGCGAGCGCGAGGAACTTGCCGCCGACATCATCATCGACACAGCCCTGGCCTTGAGCCAACTCGGCTGCAAGAACATCGAGCAGGTCATCAAAGACCGCATCGCTTGGAGGTTGAGGCACAAGGATTGATGTTGCTTTCGTGAGTATTGTTGAATTTATTTAATTGTTGAAATCCGAAAGCAATGGAAAGAAAAGAAATCGATGTGTCCCTTATCACACCGAACAAGGGACAAGTCCCGGGTCTTCCGAGGAACCCGCGCCTGGTCAAGAAGGAACGCTACGAGGCCACGCGACGATCCATAGAGGAGAGCCCCGAGATGCTGGAACTGCGCGAACTGATTGTTGTGGAGTACATGGACGGCAAGTATGTCGTCGTGTGCGGCAACCTTCGGCTTCGCGCCTGCAAGGAACTTGGCTACAAGACTGTGCCGTGCAAGGTGCTGCCGGCAGATACCCCGGCGAAGAAGCTGAGGGAGTACGCCTCAAAGGACAACATCAACTACGGCGAGAATGACAAGGACATCATCGCCAATGAGTGGGCTGAGTTCCAAAGCGAGCTCGCCGACTGGGGCATGGAGTTCGATCAGCCGAAGCCGAAAGACAAGTTCCGGGAGAGATTTGAGGCGATGGACAACGACTCCGCGGTCTACCCATTAATACCGAAGTACGACGAGAAGCACGAATTGTTCATCATTCAAAGCTCTAATGAAGTTGACAGCAACTGGCTGCGTGAGGTGCTCGACATGCAGCACATGCGCTCGTACAAGACGGGCAAGGTGAGCAAGAGCAACGTCATCAGCATACAGGACTTCCGTGACGCCATCACGCGAGGTCAGAAAGGAGCTGAGCAATGAGCCTGCGTATCGTAATCCCCTCCCACAAGCGGCACGACCGAGTGTTTGCGAAATACCTCGTCAACGACCCTATCATCTGCGTGGCGAAGTCGCAGGCCGACCTCTACAAGGAGTACAACCCCGACTGCGAGATAGTGACGCACCCCGATGACATCATCGGCTTAATCCCGAAGCGCAACTGGATGGCGAAGCATTTCCGTGATTTGTTCATGCTCGACGACGATGTGGACGCCTGCAAGCGGCTCTACTCGGAGAAGGGCGAGACGGCACGCATCCGCGACCACAACGAGATAACTGCAATCATCGAGAACCTCTACGACATTGCCTGCCTGCTCGACGTTCATGTGTTCGGCTTCACCAGTCGCATCTCGCCGGTCATGTACGACGAGACGGAGTACCTCTCCCTCGACAAGATGATTACGGGCTGCTCCTACGGCGTGCGCTACAACAAGAACGTGTGGTGGAACGAGGAACTGAAGCTGAAGGAGGATTTTTGGATCTCGTGCTACATGAAGTACACCGAGCGTCGTGTCCTCACCGACTTGCGCTACAACTTCGAGCAGAAAAACACCTTCGTCAATGCAGGTGGCTTGTCGGCCATCCGCAACCAGGACGAGGAACAGCGGTCAATCCTGCTCATCCGAAAGTATTTCGGCGAGGCCATCCGCCTGAAGGGTCAAGGCAACAACGGCAAGGACAAAACCAAGTCGCTGGTGCAGTACAACATCAGTGCGTCATTCCCTTATTGAATTGACAATTTTTGGCAAAGGTTAAGGCGCTGAATTTCAGCCTTTATCTCGTCAAAAATGATTAACTTTAGAGAAAAATATGGGACATTTCGTACTGAGAACCAAGAATGGCTACGACTTCCTTGAGGTAGCCAGCGCATTGCAGAAGAGCATCCGCCGCGACGATGTAGTGGTGGCGGCTTTCTTCGGAGTGGAACTGTGGCAGTCGGGCTACGCCAACTATTTGTGGAAACGACTCTACACGATAAGTGCAGAGGACTGCTGGGGGCTCATCACCCACGAGATTGACGCGCTGCACAACGGCTATGAGCTGGTGAACAAAGGGAGCAAAGAGCCGAAAGGACGCATCTTCATCGGCAAGGCGATAATCCTGCTTTGCGAGTGCTACAAGAGCCGCGACGCCGACCACCTCAACAACCTTGCGGTGGACAAACTCGCGCTCACCGACCCGCAGATCCTCGCCGCCCTGGACGATGCACGCCGAGAACCGCTGGATGTGCCGGAATACACCTTCGACATCCACACGAAAAAAGGTCGCAAGATGGGCAAGACGAAAGCGCAGTTTTTCCACGACGAGCATGAAGCTTTGTCGCCGAGGATGCCTGGGCTTTTCGACAATCTTGTGCCTTAATTATGACTCTTTGACCAGCAGCACACCATCAAAATGAGAGCAATAATAACCGGCAGCGAGGGCTTCATCGGTAAAGTCCTCTGCCGCCGACTCCAGCCCGTCTTCGAGGTCATCCGCATCGACACGAAGATTGGGGGCGACGCCGCACGGATAGAGCCCTTGCTGGCTCACGGCGGAATTGATGCGGTGTTTCATCTTGCAGCCGAGACGAGCGTGTTCAACGACCGCCTCGACGACATCGAGCGAGAGAACGTCCACGCCTTCATGGTGGTGGCCACGGCTTGCCGACGCTACGGCGTGAAACTGGTGTATGCCTCCAGCAGCACCGCCAACGCCTGCAACACGACCTCGATGTACGGCATGACGAAGCATTTCAACGAGCAGTTCGCGAAAGCCTACTGCCCGAGAGCGACTGGCGTCCGTCTTCACAACGTGTATGGTCCCGACCCACGAGAGGGAACTCTGCTGTACAATTTGCTTAACCAAGAGACCTGCACGATTTACAACGGCGGACGCAACGTGCGCCACTTCACCTACATCGGTGACGCGGTAGAGGCGTTAATCTACGCCTACACCTGCAACCGACAACTGGTGAATGCGGTGAACCCTGTGTGCAACACGGTGCGTGAGTTCTGCGACGAGGTGGCCAAGTACAAGCCCCTCCAACTGGACTACACGGACGACTTGCGGCGACTCGACAATTTCGAGCAATCGGTGAACTATTCGATTTTCACCGTACCTTTACCGTACCGAAGCATCGAGCAAGGCTTGTCACAGGTGTTTTCGGAAAACATCTCTGCTGAGATGAAATAGATGTTTGACACCGACCGCCGGTGTCTGCGTTCCATCGTGGAGCCGGCGGTCATTTTTTTT
This sequence comes from Sodaliphilus pleomorphus, assembly GCF_009676955.1. Taxonomy (GTDB): domain Bacteria; phylum Bacteroidota; class Bacteroidia; order Bacteroidales; family Muribaculaceae; genus Sodaliphilus; species Sodaliphilus pleomorphus. The sequence continues at coordinate 2,181,971 of NZ_CP045696.1, forward strand.
CGAGAGATTATGAACTATACAGGAATAACGCCAGCTGGGAGCAAGGTCACAGGCCGCCTCGAAGTAGAGGACGGCATCAGTTACATCGTGCAGGTTGACGAGACCGGCAACGAGACGTGGTACATGGTGCACACCAGCAGCGTGAGAAAGGAGAATTGATATGGCTAACAGTAACCCAAAGCAGACTAAGGCTTTCCGTGACAATAAGGGCAGATTTGCACGGAATACAACGGAAACACAACGGGAAATTGCACGCAAGGGTGCAGCAGCTTCCAACCAAGTTCAAGCCGAGAAGCGAACGATGAAGGAGGTGCTTACAAGTCTGCTTGATGTGAAGCTCGAACCCGACAAAGTGCGGCAACGCATCATTAACCTCGGTTATCCTCCCGAGATTGCCGAGAATGTGACCCCACGGCTGATGATTGCCCTCGGCTTCATCAACCGCTGTATGGGCAAGGGAGACCCCAACGCCATCAAGCTGATGCTTGAGGTAATTGGGGAGTATGTGGAAACTATACGCCATGAGCTTCCAACCGACAAGGGAGAGCTTGTGCTCGCCCCAAAGAAGAAAGACTGATGTGCATTGACAGAGAACTGCTTTCGCCTAACGGCTTTTGGCTATGGAGGTACACGCTCGATCCGAGTGTGCGCTTCATCGTGCTGTACGGGGGCTCGTCCTCGGGCAAGTCGTTCTCAGTCGCGCAGTTTTTCTCCATCCTCGCCTACTACGAGGGGTGCAGTCTGTTGGTCATGCGCAAGGTAGGCGCCAGCATCGAGAAGACTATTTACTCCGATTTCCGAGCAGCCATCAACGGCATCGAGGGGTTGGCAGACTGCTGCCGTTTCAAGCAGAACAGCATCGTGTTCAACAACGGTGGCAAGATTGATTTCAGCGGTCTTGACGACCCAGAGAAAATCAAGGGTATCAGCCAGTACAAGCGAGTATTCCTTGACGAGTTGAGCGAGTACGATGAGACCGACTTCAAGCAGATACGCCTGCGTCTGCGTGGCCAGGAGGGACAGCAGATAGTGGCAGCCTTCAACCCCATCAGCGAGGAACATTGGATTAAGAAGCACTGGTTCGATCGAGAGGAATGGCACGAAATCCCGATGTCGCTTACCGTTGGAGGGGAGACACTACCGCCAGAGCTGTGTGCCGTGAAGTCGGTGCGCATGAACAGCGAGAAACTAATCCTCAACCCCAACACCGGCGAGTACGACCGCCATGCGCCCGACACAATCGTTATCCAGTCCACCTACCTCAACAACTTTTGGGTGGTGGGTTCTCCCGATGGAACTTACGGCTACTACGACTATCAAGCGATAGCCAACTTCGAGAACGACCGCATCAACGACCCCGACTACTACCAGGTCTATGCGCTCGGCGAGTGGGGCCACATCCGCACAGGCGCGGAGTTCTTCCCATCGTTCAACCGTGGTGTAGTGTGCGGCAAGTTCCCATTCAACCCCGAATTGCCCATACACATCAGCATGGACTCCAACGTGCTGCCGTATGTCACCGCTACGTTCTTCCAAAAAGAGTATAAGCCCGACGATTATCAGCAAGTTACGCAGTTCGATGAGCTGCCGATAGAGAGCCCGAACAACTCGGCACGCAAGGCTGCGAAAGTGATTGCCAAACGGCTGTGTGAGTACCACTACGACGGCAAGGTCTATCTGCATGGCGACGCGTCAGGCAAGGCGGCGAACACCATTGATGAGAATAACCGCTCGTTCTTTGACCTCGTGATTGACGAGCTGGAGCATGAAGGCTTTGAGGTTGAGGATTGCATCGGCAACAAGAACCCGAGCGTGGCGACCACCGGCGAGTTCATCAATGCCGTGTGGGACGGTCGTGTGCCGGGCGTGGCTATCCGCATCGACAACGGCTGCACCGTGAGCATAGACGACTACCAAGCCGTGCAGAAGGACGAGAACGGAGCCATCGCCAAGCAGAAGGTTACCAACCCGGTTACCAAGCAGAAGTACGAGGCACATGGGCACGTATCAGACACGCTGCGTTACGCCGTGCACGACTTGTTGCGTGCCCAGTACACCGAGTTCAGCATGGGGCGCAAGCGGTCAATCTACAGCGAGGGCGAGTTCAAGTTCTTCAACCCGGCCACGGAGTACGACTACGAGCAGACGATTGTCTATGTGCTGCCGTCGTTCGGTGGTCGTTTCGCTCTTGCGCGTCTTGCCCGCATCGGCGACCGCTGGCACCTCACCGACGTATGCCTGCGTACTGTCAAGGGCAACGATGAGATGGCTGGGTGGATTAGGTCTGTGCAAAGCGACATGTACATCGTGGAGTGTCAGCAAGCCTACTTCCCGATGGTGCGCGACCTGCGCAAGGATTTGCCGCAGGTGAACGTGCTGAGGCTCGGTACCGACCATCGCACACGTATCTCGGCGATGAGCGACTGGGTGCGCGCCCACGTCCACCTCGACCCCGAGAAGATGAGCGAGCCTGAGTATGCCGCGTTCATGGGCGACGTGCTGGACTACAACGACCAGTCACCGGCGGATCAGTCGGCAGCCTCGGCTGTGCTTTCGGGATTGGCACGCATCATCATTCGGGGTGTGTAAGCCCGACGATTATCAATGAGTTAGCAAAGGTTAAGGCGGTAAAAAACGGCGAGAAAATGAACCGACTTTGCCAAATAATGACTATCTTTATAGTGTAAATAAAATACAAGTCAAACATTTAATTCTACAAGACAATGAAAAAGAACATCAAATTTCCGGCTGACTTCTACGAGCAACTCTACGACAAGATTATGGACTACGGCTTCGATCCCGACAATGAGGACGACACCAGCTGCTCAATGGAGATTGAGATAGGCAAGTTCACAATCAACCTGACCGCCACTTTCGAGGTGCATGTTGTGGACAACAGCTTCGATCATGCCTTCGGAACAGAGTACATCTACGACCTTGAGGCTGGCGATCTTGAGGAAATCGAGGATGTTGTAATCACCTACGATGATGACGACCTCACAGAAGAAGTGGAGCTCACCGACCAATTCGACTACGAGTTCTTTTGGAACCAGTTCAAGGTTTACGGCACGAAGAGCAAGGGCGTGCAAATTCACCATGGCGATGAGGTGGTGGTGAAGTCAAGTTTCCGCTATGGGTCATGGGAGAAGATGATTTACCTCTACACCGACAAGCGCCTGGGTGTCCACGTATGCTGCCGCCGTTTCGGCAAGTATCCGTGCAAAAGGAATTACCAGTACATTCTCCCTGCCACCACCGCAGCTTTGTCAATCGTCGGCAAGAACAATTACTACCTAAGCCATCAAGTGTGATTGCGAGAGTGATTTTTTCTCAACGAGACTAAATTTTAGCTATAATACTATAAATCAACCCTTTTTGCAAAGCAAACCGTTTTGACAGAGCAAAAAACGCCGTGGGTCGGTTTCCAAGAATTTGAGATTTCGGGAAACCGGCTCTTTTTGTAGGTAACTTTGGGCAACACAGTAAGATACATGGGACTGCTAAAGACATTAGGTTTTATCACCAAGAGCGCGACCCCGGTAGAGGGCGGGAAAACTGACGTCATCGACACTGCCGCAAGGCGGTTGCAGCTGATGCGTGAGATTGCCGCCACCCCCTATGTGGCCAACGCCAACTTCATCACGCTGTTCAACACGGTGCCCGAGGTGGCATGGCCGGTGAACTACATCGCCAGTCGTGCAGCAGGTGCTAAATACGTGCTCAAGAAATTTGACGATGACTCTGTGGTGTGGAACAACGAAGCCGTCAACCGCATACTTGTCAAGCCTAATTCTTTCGACACTTGGTATCGCACGTTGTGGAAGCATTTCGCCTACAAGCTCGTCACGGGCAACTCATTCATCAAGGCAGCCATGAGCGACGCGTTCTCCGGCGCCAAGACGCTCTACAAGTGGTGTGACCGCTATGTGACGCTGGAAGAGCCGTATGTAACCATCGAGTACAAACGGCAGATGGGCGACATCTACGGTGTGAGCGATGTCGAGGACGTGGTGCAGTGCTATTACCACGACTACGGCCAGTTCGTTCGCCGTCCTATCGCGCCTCAGTGCGTGTTCCACGATGTGGACGACACGTTCGGGTTCTACAACGGCGACCCGCTGAAAGCCAAGAGCCGTCTGTGCTCTGTGCTGAAGGCAATCAGCAACCTCATCGCCGTGTATGAGGCGCGTAACGTCATCTACGTGAAGCGAGGCGGTCTCGGATGGCTTGTGAGTGAGATGGCCGATGACATGGGAAGCCGTGCATTGACATCGACAGAGAAGAAGCAAATCCTCGAAGAGGCAGACAAGATGTATGGCTTCGGAGAAGGAAAGTATCCCTACGGCATCAGCGACGTGAAGCTGTCGTTTGTACGAACCAACTTGTCGATTACCGACCTCCAGCCTTTCGATGAGACCCTTGCCGATGCTGTTGTCATTGCCGGTATCTACGGCATTCCTCCAGTGTTGATACCGCGGAAGGACCAAAGCACCTACTCCAACCAGGCCAATGCCGAGAAGGCGGTATACTCGTCGGTTATCATTCCGCTGGTCCAGCGGTTCTGCCAGGAGTTTACGCACTTCCTCGGGCTTGACCAAGACGGGCTGTACCTCGACGCTGACTTCAGCGGTGTGGACTGCTTGCAGGCAGGGAAGAAGGAAGAGCAGGAAGTGCACCGCTCGATTGCAGACCGCTGCAAGATGGAGTTTGAGAGCGGTATCATCACGCTCAACGACTGGAGGGCGCAACAAGGATATCAACGGGTGGAGGACACGCTTTACGATAAGCTCGTGAGCGAAATGACGCCCGAAGAGATACAGAGATTGAAACAATTTATTAACCCCAAAACAGAAGAAGATGAAGGAGATGTATCAGCGCCTGCTCTACAAGACGAAGGCGAATGATTTGGACGAGGCGAAAGGAATCGTCACGGTAGCCGTAAACGGCATCGGCATTGTTGACTCTCAGAACGACATCTCAATGCCGGGCTCGTTCAACAAGACGCTCAAGGAAAACATTGGGCGCATGAAGTGGTTCCTCAACCATGACACCACGCAGCTGCTTGGCGTGCCGCTTGAGGGCGAGGAGCGCGACGGCAACCTCGTTATGACGGGGCAGCTCAACCTCGCAAAGCAGATTGGCCGCGATACGCTGGAGGATTACAAGCTCTATGCCTCTGCCGGGCGCACGCTGGAGCACTCCATCGGCGTGCAGGCCATCAAGCGAGACCCCGAGGACAAGCGCAAGGTGCTTGAATGGAAAATGTGGGAGTACTCCACGCTCACCTCGTGGGGCAGCAACCCTCAGACCTTCCTTGTAGGCATCAAGAACGACAACCCGAGCGATGTGAGGGCAAACATTGAGTTCATCAGGAACGCGCTCAAGATGCGCTATTCTGACGAGCGACTAAAACAATACGAGATGAGACTTGACATGCTTAACAAAGCGCTTGAGGGCGCAGTAGTAGTGACTTGCCCCTATTGCGGGGAGGAATTTGTTTGGGACGAAGCCGAACGGCACACCTTCGACCAGCAAGTGCTGGACGCTGCCGGCAGTTACCTCAGTTGGCTTGCCGATGGAATCGTCCGAGAGGAGATGAACAAGCTGAAGCCCGAAATCCGCGCTGCCGTGCTTGCCATTCTCTCACCGGTATTGAGCAAGTGTGACGGCAAGATTGATGCAAAACTTGTGCAGAAGTCGCTGACCGACCTCACCGAGTATGCCTATTGTCCGCACTGCTATGCGAGAGTATATAGTTCGAGTATCACGCTTGGGCAGGAAACTCCTGCTGCCGAGAAGACCGAGGACGAGCCGTCAGAAGACACTCGTGACGAGGACGAGGAGCAGGAGAAGAAAGCCGCCACCGGCACTTTCTTCGGAAGCCTCAACGCTGCTATCGAGAAACATTAACCACTAAAATTTTAATTTTATGGCCTTTAAGAAAGTAACCAAATCGGACTTCGGCTACAACCTTGACAATATCAAGGATGCCGAGCAGAAGAGCTTCATGGAGAATATTCTTGGTGCGATGTGCGAAGTTGTCAACAAGGCAATGGAAGGCGCCATCACCGCCGAGGACATGAAAGCTCAGTTTGAGAGTATCAACGAGCGGCTGAAGGGCTACGATGCCGAGAAGTTCGCTCAAGTAGTAAAGGACAACGAGGAACTGCGCGAGGTGCTGAAAAAGGCGATGGACACCATTGCTAAGGCTAACGAGGCCGGTCCTGCTGCCGTCAACTCCCTCGGCAAGTTCGAGGAGAAGATGATGGCGATGTACGACAGTGAGAAGTTCAAGAGCTTCATGGAGGGTCACACTCGCAAGTCTGGCACCTTTGACGGTTTCAGCCTCAAGGACCTCAACACCGTGTCGATGACCAACGACTACACCGGCAACATTCTCATCACCCAGCAGCAGAACGTCATTGCCAGCAAGTACGCTCCCAAGCGCCTGCACATGCGCGACGTGCTGACTTCGCTGGCTGGCGACCCTGCTTTCCCCAACCTCGCCTACACCGAGATTGAGAGCATGGACCGCAATGCACGCTATGCCACTGAGAACGGCCGCCTGAGCGAGTCGCACATCAGCGTGAAAGAGAACCAGGCAATGGTTAAGCGCCTCGGTACTTACCTGCCTATCAGCAAGCGCATGCTCAAGAGCCGTGCTTACATTCAGTCGTACATCGTCGCCATGCTGCCCGAGGCTGTGTACTCGGCAGAGGACTGGAACATCCTGTTCGGTGACGGCAACGGCGAGAACCTTGAGGGTATCACCAAGAAAAATGGCTGCAAGAGTGTTGAGAGCATCATCACCACCGCCATCGTGACTGGTGCTGCCGGTTCTGTGAAGAGCGTGACCGCTTATAACAATGCAGGCGGTGTTGTCATTGAGTTCACTAATCCACAGCCCGACATCCTCGACGGCATGAAGATTACGTTTGCCAACGCTTCGTCTGGCAATGCCTCTGTTCTCAACAAGACGCATGACGTAATCAAGATGAATGACCGTCAGATCCTGCTGCCCGACGTGAAACTCGCAGGAGCGGAAAGCGCTGTATCCAGCATGACGTTCACTGTCAACAACGGCGGCTTCAAGAGCATCGAAGCCCCCAACAGCTCCGACGCCATCAAGACCGCTTTCGCGGTAATGTCCTACGCCCAATATTACCCAACAGCCATCGTGCTGAACCCCATCACTGTCAACATGATTGAGAGTGAGAAGGACACGCTCGGTCGCAACCTGGGTCTGATTGAGAACGTGGGTGGTGTGAAATACATTGCCGGACGTCCTATCATCGAGTACGACGGCATTCCTGCCAACAAGTACCTGCTCGGTGACTTCCGTCCTGTCGCTGCCGCTCTTGTGGACTACACCAACCTCACCCTTGAGTGGGCCGAGGATGTGGAAACCAAGTTGACCAACCAAGTGGTGCTCATCGCTCAGGAAGAGGTTATCTTCCCTGTTTACAATCCTTGGGCATTCGCTTACGGCGACCTTGCTGCCCTCAAGACAGCCGTCACCAAAGCTTGATGAGCCATGAACGAGAAGTATATCGTTGAAGGCCCTGCTTTGGCGAAACTGCTTCGCGAAAATCGTATCCGTATAGCGAGGGGTGAACTCACCTTTACACCCCTCGTTGACGGGGACGAGAAGAAAGCGGAACCAGTAACAGTTGACGACGAGGACAACAAGGACATTCCTCCTGTTGATGAGAAAGTTCCAACGGAGGTAGAGAATGTGGATGCTCCCTCAGAGGACAACCAGGACGAAGAGATTTGGGACTCCAAGGAAGTTGCCCCCGAAGACTCCAAGGAAGTTGCCCCCGAAGAGGAAAGCAAAGATGTAGCTCCCTCAGAGGACAACAAGGACATTCCCCCTGTTGAAACCAAATCGCCAAAGAAAGGCAAAAAGTAAGATCGACACATGAACCTCATAGATTGCTCATATTTCTACGTTGGGCCGTTGCAAGTGATGAACGCGCGACAGGTCGACGACCTCGACAACAATGCTGCCGAGGTGCAGGAGTGCATTACTGCCTACATCGAGCGTTATCAGTCCGAGTTCCTGCTGAAGATGACCGGCAAGGACTTGGCAGCCGAAGTGACTGCCTACCTCGCAGCCCGAGGTGAGGACGAGGACTACACCGACGAGGCGATGGAGACGTTGTGCCAGCAGCTGCGCCCCTCGTTCGCGCACTATGTATATTTCAAACTCGTTGGAGACGTCAACCAAAACATGACCATTACCGGATTGATGAAGTTGAAGTCAGCCAACGAGAACCAGCCGCCGCGCCAGCGCATGGTCAAGGTGTGGAATGACATGGTGGAGTTGAACAAGCAGTTCGTTGCATGGGCGGAAATGAGCGACTATGATGTTTATTACGACGTCGAGATGATAACTCCCATTAACCAGTTTAACCTTTGATGGATCAGATAGAGGATATATTCAGAAGCATTGTCGAGGCCGTCGGCAAGTCGGTCACCATCACAAAGACCCGTTCCGACGGGGCGACTGATGTGGTGGACGGAGTGTCGATCAACTACATATACGGGTCGGCGCAGTACGTCAAGGACGTCCTTGACGTGCGAGGAAAGGGCAAGCAGGGGATGCCCGTGAAGCTGCCCTTGATAGCCTTGCAGACACCGAACGTGATTACAGTTGACAGTGCCGACTACCAGTACAAGACGAAGATAAACCTCGTCATCGCGTGTTCATCGAGGAAAGATTGGAGTAATGAGAAGCGTATGGAGACCTCTTTCAAGCGCGTATTGTTGCCCATCTACGAGAAATTGATAGATGTATTGTTGTCCGACCCCCGTTTTGATTGGGGGTATGGTGGGCTTGATTTTGTCCCGCATACGATGAGCAAGAACTTCGACTACGGCCGTTACGGGGCGTTGACACCGAGCGGTCAGGAAGTGAGCGAGCCGATTGACGCTATCGACATTCGCTCCCTTGAAATCAAAGTTAATAACCAATCATGCTTAAGATAAACTATGGCAAGAATTAGAACTTGTGCCAGCAACAGCTTTGCGACTGGCAAGTCGATATGCGAAATCGACTACGACAAAATCAAGTACCTTGTGCTCACCAAGCACGGGGTGAAACTGGACTATGACACACTTGACAGCCTGCGTGCGCAGTGCCATGCCGACCTGCCTAACCGCGCCTACGGCTTCCCTCAAATCGTGAACTGGGAGCCCAACGGCGGCGAGGTGCAGACCTCGCAGGTGGGTTACGGGCCCAACGTGTACAATGGCGTGAGCGCACGCACCGACGCGTTCACTATCGACAAGTACCGTCACTACCTGCGTGCCGAGATACTCAAGAACGTCGACGAGGAATTTGATATGTACCTCATCGACGCCAAGAACAACCTCTACGGCCTCAACGACGGCACCGACACCCTTGCGGGCGTACCTGTGACCATCTATCCGAGCGGCAACGACCACCCGGGCGCAAGCGACAAGGCTTCGCTTGCCGTGAATGTGGCCTATGTCGACGTCGAGGATTACATGATTAATCTTGATGTTGCTCCCCTGGGCTTCAACGCCCGCACCGCTGTTTACGGGTTGATGCCCGTGACGCTGGAGAAAGTCGGCAGCAGCGGCAACAACTACAAGATTGTCGAGTACTACGGCAAGGGCGATGCCACGGCCAAGTACGGGGAGCTCATTGCAAGCAACGTTGCGGAAGTCATCACCGGTGCCACCGCCGCCACCTATGATGCAGCAGGCAACCAACTCACGTTAACGCTCGGCTCGGGTTCTTCCACTCCTGCACTGAAGCCAGCTTCAGCGCTTGAGAAGAAGGGCATCTACGGCATTGAGCCCTACACAGCATCATGAAGTACGAAGGTGTAACCTTTGTCACGGAAGCAGTCAAAGCGATGTCGAAGGAGGTGTTCATAAAACACCACATTGACAACTTCTGGCTCGATCGTGACAAAGAGACGCGCAAAAAGATGTTGGCGGACGTCTACGAGCGCATCAACGGAAAAGAAAAGAAAGCCTAATTCCCCCTTTATCGCGACAGGGTGTGCGCCGCCAAGTGTGACGTGCACCCTTTTTCCAAACAGACTATGAACATCAAGGAAATGCGTGAGAAGATAGGACGTGCGAAAGCTCAAATTCGTGGAGAGATAGCGCGGTGCATGGATACCAACAAGCACGAGATGGTGGTGTCGGTGCGCGAGCAGTTGTATTCCGGCATCGACGGGAACGACGCCACACTCTCGCCATCCTACAGCCAGGACTCCTACTTCGACAACAAGCGGGCCGGATTCTTTGACGAGGAAGCCGACCACTGGGTGTCGTGTTTCATGCACCCCGAGAGGTATATTGCCTGGAAGCAGCGCATCACCCCTCCCAAGGAAAGCTCCATTTTGGGGCTTCCGGCGCGGTCAAGCGACACACCCAACCTTTTCATCGTGGGCACGTTCCACAACTCAATCGATGCACGGGCGACTGCCGGCGGAGTGGAGTTGTTCTCCTTCGGGTGGGACAGCGGTCCGGCAGTGGAGAGAAAGTACGGCTCGCAGATATTCGGGCTGGGCACCATGGCAGTGGGTCGCTTCAACGGCAAGTTTCTGTGGCCGTGGCTGCACAAATGGTACGACAGCCTATGAGTTGCAGGTGTGTGCAAGAGCAGTGGCAGCGCGACCGCGACAAGCAGCGTGCGTTGGCCAAGAAGACAGCCGTCATGCTCGGACGGCCGCAAGTCTTATACAAGACCCCGGATGGCAAATACCGCTTTGTCACCGACGGGGAGAAATACAGCGGTACAATTGAGGAGATAATAACACAATATTGAAAACATGGCGAAAGAGACGTTAATCACCGACCTGGTTGCGCAGGACGCGCTCGACCAGCTGGACAAATTAGACACCGCGATAGAAGGCACGCTTGGCAAGTTCCAGGACTGTGCCCGTGAGCTTGCGAGAGGGCTGAAGGTAAACGTTGAGGTCAACGGCGATCTCGACCGTCTGAAGGATTTGTCCAATACGCAGATGCAGCAGGCAGCCCAAGCCACGCAGCAGCTTACCTCGCAGTTGCAGCAACAGCAGCAAGTCGTCAGCCGCACCACGGCGGCCATAGCAGAGCAGTTGCAGAAGCAGGCACAAGCCAACGAGGCGACGCGCCAATCCGTTAGTGTGAACCGCGAGGCAATGGCCATTACCGACAAGGTGCTCGGTTCACTTCAGGAGAACATTCACCTGCAAGCGCAGTACAAGGTGCAGATTTCCCAAGTGAACAAGGAGATGAGCGACTTGAAGAAGCAGTTCGACAACGGAGGGCTCACACAGCAGCAGTATGCCAACAAGCTCGCCCAAGTTACTGCAAGAAAGACCGAGCTCACTGTTGCCTCGCAGAAACTGCAAAGCATCATCAATGCAGACCAAAAGATAATGATGAGTGCAGAGGGCAGCTACGACAACATGTCACAGTCCCTGGTGCGGTTGAAGCAGGCAATGAGGAGCGATGACGCAACGAGCCTCAGCGCGGAGCAGATGCAGTTGCTCATCCAGTCCGAGCAGCAGCTGAGCAACGAGCTGAAGCACCAAGACGAGCTCATGGGAGAGCACCAGCGCAACGTAGGTGATTATTCCATCGCCTTGCAAAACGGGGTTGCCTCAACGGACGACCTCAACAGGGTGCTGGGTGTCAATGCCGCCACCATAGAGGGCTGCATCGAGCAGAACAAGGCATTGGAGGAGGCAAAAACCAAACTCGACACGCAGGACTCTAATTATACGCAGACACTTGAACGCATCAACGAAAAGATAGCCGAGAACAAGCAGCGCATTTCCGACGTGAGCGACATCCTCGGAGTGCAGGCCCACTCGGTCGAAGAAGCAGAACAACAGAACAGACGGCTTGCCGAGGCGTTGAAGCTTATCGACGACAGAAGTGCAGGTGCATCGGAAAAGATACGTGCCTACAATGCGCAGATCCAGGCAAACAAGAACTATATACAGCAGAATGCAAGCAGTCTTCGTGACAACACGAAGGAGAGCAATGCCTTGTTTCAGCAAATCGCTGGCCTTATTGGCATAAACACCAATTTCGGTGCCTCGTTGCGAGGCCTTTCCGCGAATGCTGCCAAGGGCGGTTCCCTGCTCACTGGCATGGGCAACAGCCTCAAGGCATTCGGCAGCACCCTTTTGGGCTTGCTCAAGAACCCCTACGTCCTTGCCGTGGCAGGTGTGGGCATGGGCTTCAAGTGGTTCTACGACTACAATAAGGGGCTCTTGGAGGCTACCCGGCTGACCAAATACTTTTCCGGACTGACTGGAGATGCGATGAAGTCTGTGCGCGACAACGTGCAGGCAGTCTCAGACACATTCGGGCAGGATTTCACCTCAACACTGAAGGCCGCCAACGCCATTTCTCAAAATATGGGCGTGAGCATTAACGACGCCGTCGACCTGATTTCAAAAGGTTTCGCTGCCGGAGGTGTGAACAGCCAGCAATTTCTCTCCAACCTCGAAAGGTTCGCGCCCACCTTTGACAAGATGGGCATGAGTGCCGAGGAAATGGTGGCAGTTTTGTCTCAGTTAGACAAGGCAGGTGTCAACTCGCAGAGGGCCTTGATGGCCATGAACAAAGCCTCGTTGCAGCTGCGAACGATGAGCAAAGGCACTTCGGAAGCACTAAAGGGCATTGGCATCGATGCCTCCGAGATGAGCAGACAGATACAGAATGGAGAGAAGAGCGTTAGGGAAGCGATGAGCGAAATCGCCGAAAAGCTGAAAGGCATGGGGGCGAACTCAAAGGAAGCCGCAGCTGTCATGAAAGAGCTGTTCGGTGCCCGTGGAGAGTCTGCTATTGGTGAGGGCTTCTTGACGTTTCTTGCCAACGGCAACAAGGGACTTGAAGAGCTGCTTGGCAAGCAGGACAGCCTGCAACATTTGAAAATCAAGGAAGTCGAGGTCAACAAGCAGCTCAACGACGTGCTTGCTTCGATGTTCGACATGACGGGGGGAGGTTTTGAGAGCATCACCGCAAAGACAAAGATATGGATTAAGGAGGGGCTGATAGCTGCAATCAAGTGGGTGGTTGACCTTATCAACTACTTCATAGAATGGTACAACGAGAGCATGCTTGTACGTGCAGGCATACAGTATATTTATACCGCCATACGCACAACCTATGCCTTGCAGAAAGTAGTCTTCAACGTTGTCATTGACGCCATCAAGGCTGTGGGAAGGGGACTTCATGCGCTTGGAGACATCTATGAAGGAGTGTTCTCCGGAAATTTTGACAAGGCCGGCAGAGGCTTCCGCCAGCTCATGGGCAACTTCAAGGTCACATGGACTGAGGTTGCCAGCGATGCTAAAGCATTCGGCAAAGAAATCGGCAACAACTTAGTGTCGAGTATTAACGCAGTTGTACGCCCTAAGAAGGTGGCATTGATTAATTACAACGCTGTCGGAAGTTCTGACGTAGGAGACGGAGGTTCAGGCCGTAGCATTGGTGGAGGCAATGGAGATGGTGGCTCAAGTTCAAGCTCCAGCAGCAAGAGTGGAAAGAGCAGTTCCAAGAGCAAGACCGAAGCAAGCAAGGAGGCGCAGGAAGAGTTGAAGATTATCGAGCAGCTCGAAGAGCTCAAGGTCAACGCCATGCAGGACGGGATTGCAAAGACCCTCGCCCTCATTCGCCTGGAGTACAAGAAAAAGCTCGACGCCATCAAGGGGCACAGCGCCAAAGAGGAACAGCTGCGCGTCGCTCTCGCTAAGGAGTGCTCCGTGAAGGTCGCCCAGGCTCAAGCAGCCTACGATGCCAACCGCGCAGAGATAGACTTGAAGAACCGCCTCGCAGCCGTTGAGGAAGGCAGTGAAGAGGAATACCACCTCAAGATGGTTGAGCTTGACAGACAGTATGCCCTGGAGGTGAAAGAAGCTGAAAAGACCGGTGCCGACGTGCAGATTATCTTCGACAAGTATAACAAGCAAATACTCCAACTGAACCAGGACTACGCCAAGAAGAAGATGGACAAGATTGCCGGAGCTTCCGCCCTGGAGCAGGCACAGCAGGATGCCGCCCTGCAAAACCGCCTTGCCGCGCTCAAGGGGCAGGAAGCAAAGGAGCTGAAGGCTGTCGGCAACAACGAGGCAGCTATTCAGGCCGTCAAGGACAAATATGCCAACCTCGCAGCAGAAGAGCAGGAAAAATATGCCATCGAGACCGCCAAGAGGCAGATGGATGCCTATAAGAAGCAAATCGACTCATTCCGTGGTGAGGGATCTTTTGACCTCTTCTTTGCCGACGACCTTGGCGACGTTGAGGGCAATGCCGACCTGCTGGAGAAGATGGGCATGGAGCACGACCAGGCCGTGCAGCTTGCGCAGGATATGGCGAAGAAGCAAGCCGAAATCGCCAATGCAGTGGAAGATGCAGAAATCGCAGCAATCGATCGCGTCAATGAGAAAGACAAGAAAGCTCGTGAAGCGAGGGTAAAGAATGCAGAGGATTGGTTGCAGAAGACTGGAGAGGCAATTGAAAAAATAGGAGGGCTTGTAAGTTCCATCTACGACAGTCAGATTTCAAAGATTGAGGAGCTTCTCGATGCCGAGCAAGACCAATACGACAAGGAGGTGGAGCACATCGAGTACCTTGCCGACCGTGGGGCAATCACCACCGAAGAGGCAGAGATACGCAAGCGCGATGCTGCTGCTGCAACGGCTGCAAAGCAGGAACAGCTTGAGAAACGCAAGGCGCAGATAGAATACAAGAAAGCCTTGATGGAGAAAGCCAACAACATCGCTCAAATCGGTATTGCAACCGCTCTCGGCATCATGCAGGCTCTTGCAATGACACCGCCAAACATACCTTTGTCCATTTTTATTGGTGCCATGGGTGCGATACAGACGGCAGCAGCACTCGCACAGCCCATCAAGGCCTACAAAGAGGGCACGAAGAAACCGCACCCCGGCGGTCTTGCCCTCGTGGGCGACGGCGACAAGGCAGAGGTCGTCCTCTACAACGGCAAGGCTTGGGTGACCCCTGACTCCCCAACGCTCGTTGACCTGCCGAAGGGCGCAGAGGTGTACCCCGATGCCGACAAGGTGCAGTTCATGGGAGCCGTGGGCGACATTCCTCGCGACCGAGTGACGGGACAGCCGATCATCATCAACGACTACTCGGCATTGGAGAGCCGTGTTGCAACGAACACAAAGGCTTTAAGTCGAGAGTTACGTCAATTCAGCGACCGGATGGCTCGGGAGATGAAACGCATGAAGTTTAACGCTTATCTTGCACAACGGATATGATAGAGCGACTTGACCAACTGACGCTTGCAGACCTCATCGAAGTGTCGTGCGGGAACATGGAGTGCCTGCTGCAAGGCGGCAAGCCAAAGGATGACAAGGAGGTCGCCAGGCTTGCCAACCGCTTGTTCGAGGATTATCTCGCAATCGCCTCGCCCAAGCAGGCGAAGATGAACCTTGCCGAGTCCGAGGAAATACTGAAGCTACGCATGAAGGAGAAGTGCTTGCGCATCTGCATTGCCTTGTGCGGCCAAAACCGCCATGACATGGCAAAGGTGGTGCTCATCGACCTCGACGTGGACGATGACCTGCTTACATCCAACGAGAAGATTTCTTTGCGTTGCAGGGCCATGCTCGACGAGGTGCAGTATGAAATCAAGCGAATGGATGAGCTCTCGCAAGAGAAAGGCAACAAGAAACTCTCCGTCGATGCGATACGAAAGTCGTGGTACAGCGAAATATCCTATGTCATGTCGACGTTGAAGATGAGCATCGACCCGGCTGCCACCAACGCAGCCATATACGCCAACCTGGTGCGCCAGGCAGGCGAGCGCAGCAAGGCGCTGTCCAAGATGCCGATCATGGCCGGGATGCTGTTCTGATTATTTTCTCGTTTCTCAATATTGTGTCTCAGAGGGGCGCGGGTTTTTATCTGCGTCCCTCTTTTTTGCACAATTTTAGGTTGATGTGTACGAAATGTGCACATGGCGCAAATAACTTTGCACCGCACAATACAAGAAACACACAATCTAAATCATGAACAAAACACAACGTGAATTGCGCAGATTGCGCGGCGACATGCGAGCAGCGCAACGGGACATCGACCACATCAAGGCGATGCTTGAGAGAGAAAGGAGAATTGACCTGCTTATCGGGCAGATGAAACGCAGCGCCCGGCAAATGCTACTCTTGAGCCGTGGACTTTGACAGAGCAATCGTGGAGGCCTACTATGCGCTCTTGGCGATAGCCAGGAGGCAGTACTACCACGACGGGAGGGCACACGACCTCGCTGCTGACACAGTGATGAGAGCCCTTGAGGCCCGCGACCGGTACGATGGCCGACCTCTGCTTGCGTGGTGCCGTGCAATCATGCGCAATCTTTTCTTGAACGAAAGGCATAGGCTCAGCACCACCTGCACGCAGCCACTTGGTGAATGGAACGAGCCCGGAGGTGTCGAGGCCGACCAGCGTGCTATCGTTGACGACATCCTCACAGCAGTGGGCGACATGGAGCGTCGCTCGGTGGCTGTAGGCACCCTCATGGACTTTGCAAGGGGGTACTCGCTGCAAGAGATAGCGACCGCGAGAAGCGTGCCCCTCGGCACGGTCAAGCGGCGCATTCACGACGCGCGGAAGATGCTATCGAAATCGGTCTACTCCTTACGTTAAAAAGAGTTGGAAGGCTGCATTTTGAAGTTCATAAATTTGCGTTATTCGTTATTATAAGTTATCTTTATGGTACAATAATAAACTATAAGTCAAACATTTAATTCATTTCTACTATGATTACAAGCAATGTAAATTTCCGCATGAGAGTGATGTTCTTTGCACACCACATTTTCAAGACCACCGCCACCACATCATGGAGTGCAGCCCTCAAGAAAGCCTGGCAGCTTTACCGCCTTGCCAAGCTGATGCGACACGGTGTGGTCAAGTTCTACTTTGAGAAAGTGGACGGCAGTGCCCGAGTTGCCTACGGCACCCTCTGCAATCTTCCTGCCGGCATCACTTCCCGAAAGGGCTGCAAAAAAGCGCCCAACTTCGGCACCATGTGTTACTGGGACACCAAGAAGCAGGCCTTCCGTTCATTCCGAGTTGAGAACTTCATTGCAATGGCCGTATGAAAAAAGGAGCGATGATTTTAAAGACTGACGGCAGCGTGCAAAAGGTGCAACCTGACAACGGCAGCGACTTCACGCTTGAAGAGCTGCAAGGGTTTGTAGATGGGTTGATAGAAATCATCGACATCGGCTCAGACATGATAATGGTAGTCAACGAGGAGGGCAAGGGCGTGCTTGAGCTAAACAAGAAAGCAACTGTCCTCGCCAGGACAATGCAGGCCATATTCCCACATGACTACATCGCAGGCGACGTGCTGATGTGCCCGAGCGACATGGTGCAGTGATGCACACGCGAAAGGTAGATTTAGTGATTGTACATATCATTTAACTGTCAACAAGTTACCGTCTTTTCAGTGCTTATCTAAGGCGTCAAGATTTTGACAATTTGGCAAGTCGACTGAATTGACGGTTAACTTTGGTATATGCTAACGAAGTATATACTGACAACAGGTTCCACCGAGCACGTCGTAACGGATGACTGCTTGAAGAACTGGGACGAGATAGCGTTCTCGCTCAAGCGCACCGACTACTCGGGCGTGATGCGATCGTTCTCGACCGAGTTCGTCTTTGTTGGCAAGATTAAGGACTTGCTGTGGGAGCTGTTCCTCTCCGACGGCTTCAAGGCATCGGCAAGTATCGCGGTATATACGATCACCAACACGCATGAATGGGAGAAGCAGTATGAGTCAACGCTCGACTTCTCGACGATCGAGGTTGAAAACGGGATGTTGACCATCAACGCGATGGACAACGCCCTCGCCTCGCTGTTGAAGAGCAAGAAGTCGCAGAAGTACGAGTACCCGGTCAGCAGCTTCGACACCACGCGTGTCAACATATCGCGCGTTGAGCTGTCAAGTTACGCCTGCTACACATTCCCTGTGACCAACAACCCAACTGGCTTTGTGACAGCCCTGCTCAACACCAACTCATCGCAAATCATCAGCAAGGACTACATCGAGCCTTGCAGCGAGATTGCCGACCCCGGCTATGGCTCGGTGTACCGTGCCTTTGCCAACGTCAAGCAGAGCGGGCTGAGCCTCAAGGTTGACTTGTTGGGCACCGTGCGTTGCTATTTCTGCCCTGCTGCCAAAGGAGCGTCCTACGGCAGTGACATGCCCGTATCGTACCTTGAGGTGATAACCGGATTGCCTGCCGAGGGCACTGCATCAGACATCATAAAGAGCCATGGTTATCTCACCTGCGACGACATTCAGACACAGCTGTTGCACGGGCAGCTGGTAAATATCCTTGTCAACAGCGACAAGGAGAACGTGTTTGGCACCTTGCAAGAGCTGAAAGATGCTGCTGCATCGCGTTTCGGCACATTGACAAGCGAGCATAACGGCATCTTCGGTGTTGTAGGAAGTGTCACGGACTACACCAGCAAAAACTATTGGGACAGCAACGACATCTACGAGTATCAAAACTCGCGATGGATAAACAAGGGCAAGGCTGCCAACTACTACCAAGACCGCAGCATTAACCTCGGGATACACGGCTACTTCGGCTCAGTGACCGTCCCGCTTCCTGCCGGCAACAACGGGGCTTATGTGTGTCTGCGCATCACCGGCAGCACGCTGTATCTTAGCAATGCTTCGATGACTGCAAGCTGGTCAGAGCCAGTGCGCACAACGCGGTCATGTCGTTGCATCAAACCCTTGCAGCTCATCACGCGCATCGTGAAGAGCATCACGGGCAAGGACACGGAGGTATCTATCGTTGACGACGAGGCCGGACTGCTCGCAAGCACCCTGCTGTTGCCTGGAGAGGAGCTGAGACAGATAAGCGATGCAAAGGTGTACAGCACCTTTAAGAACTTCTCGGACTGGATGGAAGCGGTGTTCGGCTACACCTACCGCGTTGTCGATAATGGGTTGCAGTTCCTGCACCGGTCTGCTGTTTTTACCGACAGCGTGTCGAAGAAGATAGAAAATTTCAATGACTTGAAACTGAGCATTGTCGACGACCTCATCTATTCAACCGTTGAGGCAGGGTATTCCAAGAAGGAGTACGGCGAGATTGACGGCCGGCTGGAGAAGAACTTCACCAACTACTACTCGACCGGCTACTCGCTCACCGACAAGAAGCTGTCGCTCATCAGCAAGTATCGTGCAGACAGTTACGGCATCGAGTTCACTGCGCGCAAGAGTGAGAGCGAGACAACCGACGACAAGGCAGATGAGGATGTGTTCTTCATCAATTACACCTCGAACGCCTCAACGGGCGTCAACAGCTACCTGCCGAAAAACAATGATGTGTACAACCCGAGCGTGTGCGTGAAGAACAACAAGGGCTTCATCTCGGTGCTTGGAAACGGCAAGGAGCTGACGCTTGTCATGACTTCGAGCGACGGCAACAACAGTCTTGCTAACGTGGCCATCGATGCAGGGGAGAACTTGTTCACCGCTGTCGAGATAGAGTTGTCCACCGACGACATGGCATTGCCCGACGACCTTAACGCCCTGGTGCAGTTTGACTACAACGGGTACAGGTACAAAGGCTTCATCAAGGAGGCGGAATGCAGGTTTGGCCGCCTCAACGGAGTAGATTACAAACTAATCGTTAAAGAGATAACAACGCTATGAATATAAGTCCGTTCACACCGCTGCATTTCCCCGAGGCAAACACCTCCGACGGGCTGCCATCGCGCTACGTACAAGTGTGGGCTCCGACTGACCACATCATGATACAGGTGATTGCAGGTAAGGGAGACGCCGCGCCCGCTGCCAGCCTCAACAACGCGCACACGGGTGCTTCGTTGAGCGCGATCGAGTTCATGAGGTGGGAGATGAACAGCGAGAAAGTGTTGTACTTCGCAGTTCTCACGGGCATGTCGTTCGGGCACTACACCGTTACGGTTGGCGACAAGACCAGCGACGAGTTCCGTATCACCGACGATGCCGCAGTGCTGGGCAAGACCACGCTCATCCAGTACCGCTTCAAAGACAACAAGCAGCGCGAGGACGTGGTGTCGGTCATCGACAACTATATTTACTTCTTCGATTTCCGTGTGCCTGGCGGCTTCAAGGACAGCGGTTGGGGCTTCGGCGTGTCGAATGAGCAGTTCAACACGCAGCGCGAGGACTTGATAGAGTTGTATGCGAGCGATTACCTCACCAAGACCTTCACGTTGGGCGGTGCACTTGGTGTGCCTGTATGGTACGGTGAGATGCTCAACAGGCTGCTTACATGCTCGTATGTGTACTTCAACGGGGTGCGTTATGTGCGCAACGAGACCGAGGTGCCGAGCCTCAACACCCTCATTGACGGCTTAGACAGCTTCGTGTTTACGCAGGTGCTGCGCAAGGCACAGTTCATTAACCCCACTATCGAGGATCTAAACCAGGCTGTAATACGTCGCATCGACGATGTGAATGCAGATAAGATTTACCGTAGTGCTGACATCAGTACAACAGAGAATATTAACCGCGAAATATAATTAATTATGACTGAGCAGGAATTACAATCCGTCATCAATGCAGTGCTGTCGTCAATCAAGACGAACAGCAGGAGCATCGGGCAGCTGACAGGCGTGCAGACGTTGTCTGACAGCGATTGTTTTGAGGTTGCTGGAGGCAGGAAAATAGCCTATTCCGTGCTGCGAGACCTGATTTTTGCTGCTGCAAAGACGAAATTGGAGAACATGCAGACAGACATTGCCAACTCTGTGTTGCAGAGCGTTTCGTTCGACGCTAAGAGCAGTACGGCAACCTTGACCATCAAGCAGAAGGGCTACGATGCCATAACCGTGAGTGTGCCGATAGCAACAGACAGCCATAGCGGCATTATGACTGCTGCCGACAAGAATAAGCTCGACAATATGTACAGCAAGCAAGAGATTGATGCCGCGGCTGATGAACTCAAAGAGCAAGTGGGCGACACTGTGAGTGGGGTGATAACGCGCATCAACAACCTCGCAACAGTGGTCAACGACAAGCAAGACAAGCTGGTAAGCGGCTATAATATCAAAACTGTTAACGGGCAGTCGCTGCTCGGCCAAGGAGATGTGTCAATTACGTCTGGAGGCGGAGGCGCAAACATCAAGGTTGTTGACAAAATGCCTGATGCTATCGAACCTGGAACAATTTATCTCATTAAATCGGAGGACTGAAATATGAGCAAAATAAAACAATTAAACGTGGATGGTTACACCTATGACATTGGTATCAAAGAGGTGGCAAAGGTGGCCGACAATGGGTTCTACATTGCCGACAGCAACGACA
This sequence comes from Sodaliphilus pleomorphus, assembly GCF_009676955.1. GTDB lineage: Bacteria > Bacteroidota > Bacteroidia > Bacteroidales > Muribaculaceae > Sodaliphilus > Sodaliphilus pleomorphus. The sequence goes on from NZ_CP045696.1 coordinate 2,203,302, forward strand.
ATGTGGCGCTCAAATATGACGAAAACGGGCTTGACGCGGCAAAAGTGAGTGAACATCTTAAATCTCTGCTGATGAGCAGCGGGGGAAATCCAAGTATTAACTATGATATAGTAAGCGAAATATAATTATGGCAGGATTAGCAATCATAAACAAGGATGCTGATTTTTCAGCAATCAATCTCGGCAAGGTGACACGTGGAGCCTTTGTAGACTATATCACCATCGACCAGTCCTACACCGACGGAGATGTGGTAAAGATAACAGGTGACTTCAACGGTAAGGCCTATCAAGCCATACGTGCGCTGACGCATCGTTACATGGGCAAGCGAACTGCTGATGGTGTTGAAACAATCATACAACTTGATGACACAAATTCAGCAAAGTTTCTTGATGGTTCAGAAGCACCAACTTCACAAAACGATGTGTTTGTCAAATTGCCTGTTTTCTACTATCATTCTGAAGAGACGAGCACTAATGTGTGGAAGATTGGGTTAAGCATGTCAAAGATTGGGTCGGATTGGATTAAGTTCGACGGGGACAAGCGTCTCATCGGTGCTTTCTTTACTGGCAATCAAGTGGTGAGCAGGAGCGGAGTGTCAACGAGAGAATCTTTCCCACGAAATCAATTAGCTCAAAAGTTTGCTGCTCGTGGCACAGGTTTCGGTGGCATGGCTCTCACGTGGGCAAATGTGCTCAAGATGTTGTGCTTATTTGCCTATGGCAAGCATCATTTTCAATCTGCAATAGGTTATGCAACTAACTATCAAGCTGGAGCAATGACTGGAGACACACTATCACTTGGAATGTCAGATTCTGCGGCTGATGCAAATGGTGCTCAAAATTTTATGGGAGTAGAAGGCTTGACAGTGCCAACATATGTTACTGATACGCTTAATGAGACGGCGTCTAACAATCTATACACTAACAGAGACCTCGATGGCAGCGTTAAGACTTTTATCTATCCAACTTCAACATACCTCAACGACAAGGACGCTCCAATTAAAAGGCTGTTGATTGGTCATGACGTCAACTTCACGCCAAGCGAAATTGACGATATACAGACAGTTGACGATGCCTCATTTTCGAAATACTGGCAGCAAGGTACAAGTGTGTATCAAACAGGAGGAACTTATGCTACGTCACAGTGGTGTTACCGTACAGGCATGTTATCAACAACAGAACAGTACACAAGAAGTGGAGCATTCAATGTGACTGGTAATCTATACAGCTCGTCTAACTCTAATGTAGGCACACGGCTGACATTTTTTGGAAAAATCAATATTATCAACAGCGTTGATAATTTCAACGCATTAAAGGAGATATAATATGGCAAAAATAATTAGGCTAAAAGGCAATGATGGAAAGGAGGCCTACCCGATTGGCATGCATCTTGGCAGCAATTATAATGGCAATGTCAAAGGAGTATGGAGGGAACTTGCTCTGCTACCTATTGCTAACGGGGTAATCGACCAATCCACTGGTCACTTCGTGTTTCAAGACGACGCGCCTGCTTGCAGCGATACGATGATAATTCCAGAATACCCAATTACAATGCACGTTAAGTTGCCGGACAATCTTCGCATGAATATGTATAGCGGCTATCGTATTAATCTTCCAAACGATACAGACTCTTATTCTTACGAAAATGCTGTTACAGGCATCGCTAACGGCGCCTCTTTCACATTTCCTACTGGACCAGCAGGGAAAGATGGATATCCCGCGCAACCATGCATGTATAGGGCTGAATTTTATTATGGTAGTAACTACAACACTTATCCAAGCTATAATGACATTGAAAATTTGATAAAAAATGGTGAAATCAAGATAATGTACTTCTCAAAGTCAGGCGACGTGTTTTCGCGTAACTACGAGCAAGAAAAGCTAATACGAGGTATATCAATGAAATCAACCTCGTCGACTTCATCAACACGCCGGCATATCTTTGCTCATGCAAGTGACTTCCATGGTGATGTTTACCGGATGCGTGACTTCCTTGATTTTTGCGGCGCGTTTAATCATAATGGATATATAACACCAATTATCACTGGAGATACAGTTGCGCAGACAACGCACGATGGTTGGGCTTGGGCATTTAAAGAGCTATATAATTATGGCGGAAAATGGGCACTGACTACAGGTAATCATGATGTGTGCTATGGAGGCGATTTTAAAACTTTTCACGTAAATTTAAATGCTTGGCTCAAAAGGATAGGGGTTACTTTACCTTCCGGCATAGTTAATAATTCAGCCTCATATTATAGCATTACACTCGACAATACTGTTATTATATGTATTGACCAGTACGACAACCTTGCACGTTCGGGATATAACATCAGCCAAACGCAGGCGCAGTGGATTATTGACACGCTTAAAAATGTGCCGTCTGGTAATAACATACTGATTGCGATGCATCAAATGGAAGTGCCAATTGACCCGATTGCAGGGAACACTGAGTTCTTTGAGCAAACGATGAAGTATGACGACAGTGCTAAAACAGAGCGGCTGCAAACTGGCGACTTGCTTACAAAGCTTATTGACGCATTTATAGGACGGACTACAACGGGTAACATTAGCGTAACAAATTTGAATGGGAGTAGCTACACCATATCGGCAGACTTCTCAACCGCGAAGGGCACTTTTGTAGCGTTTTTGAGTGGTCACACGCATCGTGACCGCATCGGATATAACACAGGCACTACACACAAGCAACTGCACATGAATATCTCATGCGCGTGTGCTGGTTATGCGTACCAACGAGACCTTCCGACGAACGGTGGGTGGGGTGCATCTCAAGATGTGTTTAACGTGTTCGCCATCAACAACGACACGAACGAGGTAGAAATAGTGCGTGTAGGGGCAACGTACAATGTTGGCAACACACGTCACCCATTTTACATGAAGGTTAAATTCAAGGACTAAGTGATGATAAAAAATTAACTATTTAAGTAGTAAAAACAAAATATTGACTATAAAATGAACATCGAAAACATAAGACGAGTGTTTTTCACGCTTTTCGGGGCCCTTGCTACCGCACTGGCACCTACTCTGCCATACGTGCTGCTGTGCACCGCAGCCGTGCTGGCCGACTGCCTCAGCGCCTTGATGCTCGCACGCAGGGCACGCAAGGTGCTGCCGAGGCTGACCAACCCCGACACGGCAAAACTCAAGTCGCACCACTTCGGAGAGACAATCGTGACGCTCATGGAGGTCTACGCCCTGCTTATTTTCGCTTACTACCTGCACATGTACGTCACCAGTTCGATGCCATTCGATGCGCTCAAGCTGAGCGCAGGGGGCGTGATATTTTGGCAGGGTTGGTCCATCCTCGAGAACATGAGCAGCTGCAACGGCGCCCGATGGGCCAAGCTGCTGCAAAACGTCATGGTCGACAAGACAGCAAGGCACCTCGACATTGACCGCGACGAGCTCGAAGAGGTGCTCAACAGCCGCCGCTCAGGCGAAGACACAACCGCTGTTAACGAGGAGAGCGGGCCTCAGCAGCACAAACACAAACAATCATGAAGTATTTCACCATGCGCGAACTCACGCGCAGCGCAACAGCAAAACGCCTCGGAATTAACAACGAGCCCACCGAGGCCGTCAAGGCCAACCTCACCGCCCTGGTCGAGCACATTCTCGACCCGTTGCGCGAGGCCTGGGGCGCGCCCATCATCGTGACCAGCGGCTACCGTAGCCCGCAGCTCAACAAGGCCGTGCACGGGGCTGCATCGAGCCAGCACGTAATCGGCCAGGCAGCCGACATCCACACCGTGAGCGACCGCCCGGAGGACAACCGCAAGCTGCTTGACCTCATCATTGAGCTTGGGTTGCCCTACGATCAGGTCATCAACGAGTACCCCGACCGCAAGGGAGGCCCCGACTGGATACACGTGTCATATGGACCCCGGAACCGCCGTAACCGCCTCACCTGCGTGCGCGGGAAGTACAAACCAGGACTTAATCCTTAGTGCAATGAAAGAGTACAACAGGAGGAAGCATGAAAGGCGTGCAGGCGTCACCGCCCTCATCATCGCAGCAGTTGCAACGCTGCTGCTCATGTGCTCGTGCAGGACGACCAGGGTGCTGGAGCAGGTGCCGGCATACGTGCACGACACAACGACCGTATACCGCTACCAGGTGCGCCACGACACCCTGCACAGCTACACGCGCGACAGCGTGTACATGTACGTCAAAGGCGACACGGTGTACCACAACGCGGTGCGCTACATCGACAACTCGCGCGTGGTTTACCGCTGCGACACGGTGCACTCCAATCGTGTAGTAGAGCGACCTGTGACAATCACCAAGACAGAGATTAAGGAGGTCGAGAAGCAGCTCACACGGTGGCAGCGCTTGAAGATGAACCTCGGCGGCTGGCTGCTTGCTGCTGTGGCACTGCTGCTCATAGGTGGTGGCGTGTACGGGATTTTGAAGGTCAAGAAGATTATCAGGTAGTTTTTTCATAATAGTTGTTTAGGTTAATTAGATGAAGCGCTGCTTGCCCGTGAGGGTGGTCAGCGTTTTTTCTTTGTATCACGGATGAATTTCCAATAAACGTTAAAAAGTAAATTTTCGCCAAAAAGTGTACCAAAATATTTGTACAATTAAAAATAAAGGGCTATATTTGCAATGTAAGATTTAAGAATACTAACAACTAAAAACAACAGTTATGAAAGCAATTACAAAAAACGGGAGTGAGTATGAAGTAAGGTTTTGCGAGCCTACTCTGTACGACCTCGAGAGGGCGGCCAAACACGGCACCGGAAACTCATCTTACGTCCAGGCGAAGATGAAAATAGATGGCATGTGGGACACGGTTTGGTTACGATATGCAAGGATTGGCGAGATGTGGATTCCAGTTGTCGAACTGGTGACGAAGAAAGAATATGAGGCTCTCGGGGTAAAATACGAGGGCAAAAGAAAGGTTGTCATCAGGCTTGACAAGGACTTCGCTGAGGAATATAAATCTCTCATCGAAGCGGGGATTGAAGCCGAGAGGGCAAAGGCTAACGCCTATGACTTCAGTGAGTTAATAATATTCGTCTACTGTGGTTCCCCCTCAATAAGTGGTTGGGACGTAGACGACAAAGAGGGTGGGGCTTTGGCATGTTTTAATGACGAAGCTCGCGAAATGTGTGACATGTTTGAAGCTGCATACGCAGCAAGCGAACATGAAGTTTATAAATACTTCGCGAGCAGGGACCAGCACGACTACAGGTGCGATTACACTGTTAAAAAAAGCGACATGCCAGCACTCCGGAGAATTGCTGAGCCAGTGCTCCGTCGCCGCGAGCAGCAAAGAGTTAGGAAAGCTAACATAGCCAACGGAGCTATTTACTTCAAGTGCGAGAGCCAGCAGCACGATGAAGATTTGACGAGCATAGCGCTGACGCGCCCCTGCCCGAAAGACGGCATTTTCGTGTTGACACACGAAATCAGCAAATCTGACTTTAATCGCATTAAGCGTTATGGTGTTTACTACGACGCCGAAACCCTTGAAGATTTCGACATGTTTTATTCTGACCCAGGCTGGCGGTTCAGCGCTGGCGCCATCGAAGAACTTGCAAAAGACCACCGCGTGTTTGTCGACAACAAGGAGGTCAAGTGATTTAACAACTAATTGAAAATATTAAGCCCTCGACAACACGGTTAAGTCAACATTATGACAGCAAAACAACTCATTGAAAATAATCAGATCTTGACCCTCGATAAGGCTCAAAGCCTCATCGGTAAAACTATCCTCGTAACCAACCCCGAGGACAGGGCTAACGAGCCCCTGGTGCGAGAGGTGGAGGTGAGCCTGGTCACCGCCTACGACCACTACTCCAAGGTGCTCATGCCACGGCTCTACGGCGACGACAAGGAGGGAGCAAAGTGCTATTACAACGATGTCATTAAACCCAGGGAGCAAGAGCTGCGAGACACCTTCGTGCTCTACGACAGCAAGGGCAATGTAACTGCCCATTGCTACCCAGAAAACGATTGGTTCGACGTTCCTACATTCTGTGGCAGCGACGAGAACAGACCTATATATTACGTTGAGAAATGAAGATTAACGAAAAAATAAAATCGCTGCGCCTGGAGCGCGGCATGAGCATACGTCAGCTGGCTGATGCCACGGGCGTTTCGAAAACAACGATAGTCAACATCGAGCAGGGGTACAACTCTGCCAGCATCGAGCTTGTACAGCGCCTGCTCGACCATCTCGGATATGAATTAAGCATCACGACGAAAAGGGAGCGTCCTGCACAATAAAAAACCGCACTACTTTCACAAGCAGGGCGGCCGATGGAAAATATATCCATTTTTATAGTTATGTATATTGTTAATGCTAAAGTAGTTGTTTGTCATTTCATTTCCAAATTAGTTCACGTATTTTAACGTTTTACAGCCCCCACTCGCGATGAGCAGGGGGTTGTCTTGTGAAGGCAACCACGAAAAAAAATGATTTTTCTTGAAAAAATCTTGTGCGCAAATTTGCGTACAAGGAAAATTTCACTTATCTTTGTGATGTACAAATAACTTAACAAATTAAACTATGTATTTATTAGCAATTGACACCTACACAACGGAATGCAACGCATGGTTCTGCGTGCGCGATTGGAGAGTGAGAACGGCAACTCAGGGCTCATCTTGCGAGCTGAATAAAGAGTTCGAAGAAGGGCCTGTACTGTTTCAAGGAACATTTGATGCTTGTTACGCCTTTGCAGCAGGCTTCGGTGTGCCTCTCTACAAGTACGACGTGCGAGAGTACACCGCAATAACAAAAGCCGCCAGGGAGCGCCTCAACAACCTCAACAGCAAGCAATGATGACCAAGTGTGTATCGGTGAGGCTCGACAGCCTTGTAAGCATCAGCGACAAGGCCTATAAGGCTGTCGACTTCGCCGGCAACGAGGCGATAATCCCGAAAAGCCAGGTGCTGGCACGCGACTATGAGGTCGTCAAGAGTGACGCCTGGTGGATCAGCGCATGGATAATGCAGCAGAAGAACCTGCAATGGTCGTCAAAGAAGACGGCCTGGTTCGACGAGAAGGGCAACATGCAGAGGGTTGTTATCCGGCATTACAAGCCCGAAAAGAAATCACCTGTAACTAATAATATCATTAATCAATTAAAGAAATGAAAGTAAGAATTTACAGTCACAACGGCAAGACCGAGTACATCGAGTTTGACCTCGGAAAGTACACAATGGAGAACCTTGACAAGGTGAAGTCTGATTACTTCACCGCCTGCGGAAAGAACTGCTACCTCAAGGTGGGGTTTTTCCCCGAAAATGAGAAGGAAGAGCGCATGATTTCCTACTTCTCGTGGCAGATGCCAAATTCATACACAAGGCACTTTTACACCGTCCAGGCGCGTTACGCCATGCAGGGCAACAAAATACTGCCCCGTGTTAGCGACGAGACGCTCAAAGAGCTCGATGGATATTTGGTAAACGACCGTAAGGAATTTGAATGGTGGATGTCTGCCAACTAAGAGAGAATGAAATCCTTGCCACCGCTCAGCGCGTCAAGTACCGCCGCGTGGAATACCATGAGGGCTACGTGACGATTGAGCAGAACCGCACACGGAGAAGGGTGCCGGACGGATACCACTTCGAGGACAACGGAGTGGAGATATATGTGAGCACATTCTACTCACACATCTTCCAGCATAAGGCTAAGATTAGGCGGTTCATCGTCAACAAGGTCACAAAGGAGTGGCGAGACTTCATCGCTGTGTCGATCGAGCATCATATACCCGAAAGAATTGAACCTAAGCAGAACAATATAATAATCGATTTAAAGAAATAAGCAATGGGACTTGACAAAAACAACACAAACCAGTTTTACCTGCTTGGCAGGTTTTGGGCAGTCGTCGAGATGTGCAACGAGGCACGTTTCAGCCCGACACAGGTTGATCAATTATTTCTCGACCCCACAAGCGTGTGGAGGTTCGACCTCAACAAGCAGCGCAACACCGAACTCCGGCAGGAGATACTCGCGCTGGCACCTGCCGACGGGTGGCCACAACGCCAGCTTTCGCCCAGTGAGGCCAGCAAAGTGTGGGTGGGTTACTACCACCAAAAGGCGTATATGGAACCTAAACTCGAAGAGATATGAAATACGCATCTATTATGCTCACAGACTTAAAGCTCATCTCACCTCGCTGCTACACAGCGAAGCTTATAGACGGGAGAAAAATACGCATACCGGTATCACAGCTTGCAGGCATTGACAAAGATTACAAGTTCGGGTCGTACTATTGGGTTGCGTCGTGGCTTGTGAGAAAGGAAGGGATTCAGCCGAGAAAGCAGTGCGTTTTCGACGATTCAATGAAGCGTCGAAAGGCACAGACCATCACGCAGGTGATAAAGCCCTTCCCGGTAGCACCTGTTGAGAGTAACGTAATCAATTCATTAAAACGATAGACATGGAAGATTTGCAGTATCAAGCGGACGCAAAGCGGTACCTCAACGATTGGAAAGTAGGTGCCTTGTTCATGGATGCCGGCACGGGAAAGACGAAGGTGGCGGTGGATATCGTCAACAACTCCCCGTGCGACTTTGTGCTGTGGGTAGGGCCGTTACAGACTATCCGCAAGAAGCACATCACCGCTGAGGTGGAGAACCAGGGAGGCTTCAAGATGCCCTCCAAGTTCGTGGGTGTCGAGAGCATCGGGCAGAGCGACCGCATCTATCTCGAGGTGATAGATGAGCTGGAGAAGTACAAGTGCCCCTTCGTCGTTGTCGACGAGTCGCTCAAAATCAAGAATGCAGGTGCAAAGCGCACGATGAGGCTGCTTGAAATCGGCAGGCGTGTGGAGTACAAGCTCATCCTTAACGGCACGCCCATCAGCCGCAACCTGCTCGACGTATGGTCGCAGATGGAGTTCCTTTCCCCGCTTATCCTCAACATGACACTCTCGCAATTCAAGAAAACGTTCTGCGAGATAACGCGCATCACGAAAACGGACGGGTACAGGTATTACACGAAAGAGTACATCTCGGGCTACGAGAACGTGGATTACCTCTACTCGCTCATACGCCACTACGTGTTTAGGGCAGACCTACAGCTCAACATCTCGCAGAATTACCGCTATCGCAGATACTGCATAGATGAAGACAGCCTCGCGGAATATCAGAGCATCAAGGAAGAGTTCCTCACTGATGAAATGCTGGAGTGGCGCAACAACAACATCTTCCTCGAGATGACGCAGAAGATGCAGCACGCCTACTGCTGCACCGCGAGCAAGTTCGAGCAGGTGCGTGAAATACTTGCCGAGAGCGAGGTCGAGCCCGAGCATACGATTATCTTCTGCAAGTACATCAAGAGCAGGGAGATGTGCGAGAAGGCTTTTCCTCGCTGCCTGGTGCTGTCTTATCAGAAGGATAGCCTCGGCCTCAACCTGCAAGACTACAACGTGACTATCTACTTCGACAAGGTGTGGGACTATGCGCTGCTCACCCAGTCGACGAGGCGCACATACCGCACCGGCCAGGAACGAGACTGCCTCTACTACGACTTGACCGGCAATGTGGGGCTTGAGAGCCTGATAGACCGCAACATCAGCAAGAAAGTCACGATGAGCGAGTACTTCAAGAAAGCAACAAAAGAACAGATTAAAAATGACTTATGAACGTATATGAAGCATTGATAAAGCGTCTGGACTTCGTGTTCAGCGAGTTCGACAAGGTGGTCGTTTCGTTCAGCGGTGGCAAGGACAGCGGCGTGCTGCTGTCAATCACCATGGACTACGCAAAGCGCACGGGCAACCTTGGCAGGCTGGCTGTGTACCACATGGACTACGAGGCGCAGTACACCAAGACTACCGAGTATGTAGACAGGGTGTTCAACTCCTTGCCGGACGGCGTGGACGGTTACCGTGTCTGCCTGCCGGTAAAAGCCCAGTGCTCGACCTCCATGTTTCAAGCCTATTGGCAGCCGTGGAAGTTGAGCGACAAGGCGATTTGGTGCAGGCCTATGCCGACGAAGCACGTAATCAACGAGGACAACTTCCCGTGGGATTTCGACTACGAGATAAGCGACTACGAGTTTAACATCGAGTTCGGCAAGGCTGTATATCCAAACAAGAAGGTGTGTTTCCTCATCGGCATCCGCACGCAGGAGTCGCTGAACCGATGGCGCACGATGAACAGACGGATGGCGGTCAACGAGTACAAGGGACGGAACTACACAACCGTCATCACCGACAAGCTGGTCAACGCCTATCCGCTGTTCGACTGGGCTGTTGAGGACGTGTGGACGGCCAACGCCCGTTTCGGCTACGACTACAACAAAGTGTACGACCTCATGTACCTGGCAGGTGTGCCGTTGTCGAAAATGCGTGTAGCCTCACCGTTCAACGACTGCGCCCAGGACGCGCTGAAGCTCTACAAGGTGCTGGAACCCGACACATGGGGGCTGCTCGTGGGGCGCGTGAACGGCGTCAACTTCACGGGGCTGTACGGAGGCACCACCGCTATGGGATGGAAGAAGATAACCAAGCCTGCGCACTTCACGTGGAAGCAGTATATGTACTTCCTGCTCGACACCCTGCCCGAGGAAACGAGAAAGAACTACCTCTACAAACTCGGCGTGAGCATCAAGTTTTGGAGAGAGCGCGGCGGCTGTCTCTCTGATGAGACCATCAAGGAGCTGCGGGATGCCGGCGTTAACATCGAGGTCTCCGACCACACCAACTACAAGACGTCGAAGAAACCCGTGAGGATGGACTACCTCGACGACATCGACATCAAGGAGTTCAAGGAGATACCGACCTACAAACGCATGTGCATCTGCATCATCAAAAACGACCACCTCTGCAAGTACATGGGTTTCTCGTTGACAAAGGACGAGATGAAAAGACGTAAAGCAATACAAGAAAAATATAGAGACTTATGAAATCACCAGTTTATAATATTAAAGCAATCCCGATTGAGGACATTCAGGCGAACAGCTACAACCCCAACCACGTTGCCCCTCCCGAGATGAAGCTGCTCTACGAGAGCATCAAGGAGGATGGATATACCATGCCGATTGTGGTCTATCCGCTCGGCAACGGCAAGTATGAGATTGTTGACGGCTACCACCGCTACACCACCATGTTGCTGCACCGCGACATCTACGAGCGCGAGGGCGGAAAGCTGCCGTGCAGCATCATCGACAAGGACAAGAGCAACCGCATGGCGAGCACCATTCGCCACAACCGCGCCCGTGGGTCACACTCGATTGAGTTGATGATGAACATCGTCAGCGAGCTCAAGAAGGCCGGCATGAGCGACGCGTGGATCATGAAAGAGATAGGCATGGACGCTGATGAGCTGCTGCGTTACAAGCAGCTGTCGGGCCTTGCAGAATTGTTTAAAGATAGGGAATTTTCTGAATCGAAATGAAGCAGTACAAAGTAGTGATAGTATTCAACGATGGAGACGAAATCAACGCGAAAGTAGCCGCCTGGAACCAGACCGACGCCCTGCAGCGCATCATGTCTAACAAGCAGGCAACGGAGTTCATTACGTCACATGACGACGTTAAGAATGTCGACATCACCTGCCTCGGCGAGTACAAAGATATACCGGACGATCCTCAACGTTTTGTCCTTTCACCATCACAAGAACGTGATGGCTGGCTTGTCGCCGCTGACAGAAAGACAAACATGGTGTTTATCTTCATGGAGGGTGCATTCCGTGAGAGTGTCGAGTACAAGCCATTGGACGACATGACACCGCTCGATGCTGCTGCCGCGATGAGAGAGCTCGGAGACTGGCTGAGGCTGTATCATGCTGATATGCTGGGTGGCAACGAGACTGCATCGAAAATAAACCGAATGCGTGTCGGGGCGCTTGTCGCTGAGGCGCGCAAGAAGCAGGGCTTGACGTTGCGTGAGCTTGCAGAGCTGAGCGGCGTGTCGTATCAGAACATAACGAAGATAGAAAACGGAAAGTACAACGTGAGCATCGACATACTGAACAAGCTGTGTGCTACCCTGGGGCTGAAGATTGACTTGAGCGGGTACTAAAAAACCCCTGCCGGGCAAAGACAGGGGCGCAACGCATTTTCACAACAGCACGATTATTCTTGCGTTACACCTAACCATTACCGATGAAGTAGCATAAGGTTCGCCCTTGTGCTACTTTTTTTATAAAAAAGTGACACCGGGCTTCACAGTCAGGTGTCACACAAGTCAAACATTTAATTCATTCTGACAAATGAACAAATGTACTGCAAATATACTACAAATTTCTTGAGGAAGAGATAAAATCGCACACCTTTCTCACGCAAGCCGTTGCCATTTCCGGCGTTACCTTGATGTAAGCATAGAGCATCTTGTTGTGTCCACCGCCCAGTGAGTGACCAAGCACGTAGTCAATCACACTCTCACTCTCTCCCAGGGCAAAGGCGTGCTGTGCAAAAGACTTGCGAGCCGAGTAGAACGTAAGCCCCGGCAGTCCATAGTCATCACGATAGGAACGCACCGTGCTGACCATTGAGTGGCACTGGTTTATGTCTGCCGCCTTATACATCTTCAACTTGCCGTCCTCCCCCTTGTACTTGTCGATAATGGGCTTCGCCTCTGATGGTATCTCGAACTCTACATAAGGATTGACCTTTGTCTTTCGTTCTGTCTTCGTGCGGACGTAGTGCAGCGTATCTGCACACACGTTGAAGTTGATGTGAGCAAGATCTATGAGGTTGATGCCGCCGAGGTAGTAGGACAGCATGAACAGGTCACGGAACTTGTTATAGCCTCTGCGGTTCGTCTTGTTGTCGCGAATGAACCTCACCTGGTCGGGAGTGAGCCAGTTTTGCCGCACGGCGACCACTCGATGGTAGCAGCCCTGTGTCGGCGGTATGCGGAAATCGGTGTAACCGTTCATTTGACAGAACTTGACAATCTGCGAGAGCAGTGTCACCTGCGTCTGTAGAGTGATGGGGGCTATCTCGGCACCGCGTTTCTTCATGAAGCGTTGAACCATGAGCGGCGTGAGATGTGACATGAACGTTGTTTCGGGGATAACTGACGTGATGGACTTGAACCTGGTTCGGTAGCGTTCTTTGGTGGTGTCCTTTGCTGTTGACACCTCCAGCATCTCCTCGAAAGCCGACCGCAACGTGTGCGTCTTCTTGCCCCGCGTGTGCAGGATTGTGGCAACCAGCTCGGCGCAGGTCATTCCCTCGGTGTAGGGAGTCTCGTCGATGATGCGCTGCACCTCCTGCATGCGCTGGAGCAGCTTCGTGTTGAGATAGGTAGCATCGTCACGCTTGACGATCTTGCCGTTTTTCCACTCTTTGGTGGAGTTGATGATAACATCGGTGAGGATGTATCGGGTCTGTGAGCGGTGAGCCACCGCGATACGGACTTTGTGTCTTCCGTCCTTGAGTGCCTTGCAGGGCACTACTGTCAATGAAAGTATAGCCATAATTTTTTCGACAATTTTTAGACAATTATCGGGAAACAAAAACGCCAAATCGACAATTTTTGGACAATCAGTTCAGCCCCAAATTTGGAGTTGTTTCCCATTTAATCTACTGATTAAGTCGCTAAAAGTTCGCTACTTACAAGTGTTTAGGCAAATAAGTTGATATTCATCACTCTACTTAGTGCAAGTCGAGTGAAATGCAAAGAATACCGAGTTGAATTTTGTGCACCTAGTGCCCGGCAGCCCACGTGGGTGCGTGGCTTATGCAGGGGTTGCGCTCGCCCTGGGGGCTCGCTTCACCACCTGCGCGTCGCTGTGCCGCTCCCGTTCGGGAGCTTGCCCCACGTGGGTGCGTGGCGGAAACAGGGGTTGCGCTCGCCCGTTGGGCTCGCTCCACCGCCTGCCTACACTGTGCCGCCCGTTTCACGGGCTAATCCCGCGGGTGATGTTGGTTTGCAGGGGTTGCGCTCGCCCGTTGGGCTCGCTCCACCGCCTGCCTACACTGTGCCGCCCGTTTCACGGGCTAAAATTGTGTTTATGCCCGTGGTGGCGCGGCGGCGAGGATACATTGAAAATTTTTTTTTCGTGTGATTTATTGTTGATTTTCCTCCATCGCCTGGTGGCGGGCGCGGTGGTAGCCCGTGAAACGGGCGACATAGAGTAGGCAGGCGGTGGAGCGAGCCAGCGGCGAGCGGAACCCCTGTGACCGCACCGCCCCCGCCAGGTCAAGCTCCCGAACGGGAGCGGCACAGCTACGGGGCAGGGTGTTATAAATAACGATGGTCGTATTCTATCCCGTATGCATCCAAAAAGACTTTGAATTCTTCGGCAAACGTTCGCTTCTCGTGGTGATGCTCTTGATTGCGTATGTACTGAATGACTTTGGACTTTAACGATACGCTCACCGAAAATGCCCCATACCCTTCTTGCCATGCAAACTGATTGTAGATGGGACTGTAACGTTTCAACCACCGGGAACTCTCTGCCTTGATTGTGCGTACTAAATCGGCCAAGGCTATGGTTTTTGTCACCGACACCAGCATGTGCACGTGGTCGGGCATGCCGCCAATTTCAATGAGATGACTGCCGGTTGCGTTGACGATGCCTGCCATGTACTTGTACAGACTGCCTTCGTCGTCGTGAGCTATGGTTGTGCCACCCGTTTTTGTGTGAAACACGATGTGCACGTTGTTGCTTACGTAGGTGTTTGCCATTTTGTCGTTTTTTTCTCCATTTGGGAGATGGAGTTATGTTGTTGGTGCAATAGAATTTTGTAAAAATGCAAACATAATATAAAAGAAATAATTGTGCAACCGAATATTGTAAAAACGCGTTGATGCAGGGTTGCGCTCGCCCTGGGGGCTCGCTTCACCGCCTGCGCGTCGCTGTGCCGCTCCCGTTTGGGAGCTTGCCCCACGTGGGTGCGTGGCTTATGCAGGGGTTGCGCTCGCCCGTTGGGCTCGCTCCACCGCCTGCCTACACTGTGCCGCCCGTTTCACGGGCTAATCCCGCGGGTGATGTTGGTTTGCAGGGGTTGCGCTCGCCCGTTGGGCTCGCTCCACCGCCTGCCTACACTGTGCCGCCCGTTTCACGGGCTAATCCCGCAGGTGATGTTGGGTTGCAGGGGTTGCGCTCGCCCTGGGGGCTCGCTTCACCACCTGCGCGTCGCTGTGCCGCTCCCGTTCGGGAGCTTGCCCCACGTGGGTGCGTGGCTTATGCAGGGGTTTCGCTCGCCCGTTGGGCTCGCTCCACCGCCTGCCTACACTGTGCCGCCCGTTTCACGGGCTAATCCCGCGGGTGATGTTGGTTTGCAGGGGTTGCGCTCCGCCCGTTGGGCTCGCTCCACCGCCTGCCTACACTGTGCCGCCCGTTTCACGGGCTAATCCCGCAGGTGATGTTGGGTTGCAGGGGTTGCGCTCGCCCTGGGGGCTCGCTTCACCACCTGCGCGTCGCTGTGCCGCTCCCGTTCGGGAGCTTGCCCCACGTGGGTGCGTGGCTTATGCAGGGGTTTCGCTCGCCCGTTGGGCTCGCTCCACCGCCTGCCTACACTGTGCCGCCCGTTTCACGGGCTAATCCCGCGGGTGATGTTGGTTTGCAGGGGTTGCGCTCCGCCCCGTGGCGTCGCTCCACCGCCTGCCTACACTGTGCCGCCCGTTTCACGGGCTAATCCCGCGGGTGATGTTGGGTTGCAGGGGTTTCGCTCGCCCGTTGGGCTCGCTCCACCGCCTGCCTACACTGTGCCGCCCGTTTCACGGGCTAATCCCGCAGGGTATGTTGGGTTGCAGGGGTTGCGCTCCGCCCGTTGGGCTCGCTCCACCGCCTGCCTACACTGTGCCGCCCGTTTCACGGGCTAAAATTGTGTTTATGCCCGTGGTGGCGCGGCGGCGAGGATACATTGAAAATTTTTTTTCGTGTGATTTATTGTTGATTTTCCTCCATCGCCTGGTGGCGGGCGTGGCGGTAGCCCGTGGAACGGGCGACATAGAGTAGGCAGGCGGTGGAGCGAGCCAGCGGCGAGCGGAACCCCTGTGA
The DNA here is from genome assembly GCF_009676955.1 of Sodaliphilus pleomorphus. GTDB lineage: Bacteria > Bacteroidota > Bacteroidia > Bacteroidales > Muribaculaceae > Sodaliphilus > Sodaliphilus pleomorphus. The sequence continues at coordinate 2,219,237 of NZ_CP045696.1, forward strand.
CCGCACCGCCCCCGCCAGGTCAAGCTCCCGAACGGGAGCGGCACAGCTACGAGACAGGTGGTGGAGCGCGTAACCCCTGCATGGCGCCACCCGCGCATTCGCCAGGGCCCGCATGGGGTGGGTTCGGACGGCCACAAGGGCCGCGCCCTGCCATTTGCTGTGGAACGAAAAAAAGAGCATCCTGGCGGCGGTGGGCTGCCAGGATGCTGTGGGTTGGGGTTGTGGGGCAAGGCGGACTATTTCACTACCTTGTCGACACGGGTGGAACCGTCGGTGTAGACGGTCTTCACGATGTTGATGCCCTCATAGGGCTCGGCGCTCGACTGTCCCTGCAGGTTGTAGTATATCACGCGCTCGACCGTGGCGGCCTCGTTCACACTGCCCACGGCGGTAACCACGTTGCCGTCGATCGACCCGATTTCCACGGGTTGTGTCAGGGGATACACAGTGTAGCCGCTGGCTGCCGGGGCGCTGAGCTTGCCGGCCTTGCTGCTGGCGGTGTTCACTTTCACTATGCCCTCAAAGCTGTAGATCGAGTTCTCCTTGAGCTTGCTCTGGTCGCCGCCATAGGCAAACTCGCCCGAGAGGCCAGCCTGGTTGACCTTGCCATCCACATGGGTGGGCGCCACCATCTTGCTGCCGTCCCACATGGCCCAGGTGATGCTTGCCACCTCGCAGGGCTTGGGCGTGACGAAGAAGAATTGTTCGTGTTTGCCCTGAGTGCCCGTTTGCGTGCCGCCGAAGCTGGCAGCGATGTAGGTGTTGGGTGTGTAGGTGCTCTCTTGGCCCACGGTGGGTGCCACGGTGAGCTTCACTGTGGGGTTCACCTTGTCGGTGAGCACACCCTCGACGCCGCTTATCACGTGGTTGATCACGTTGCTGTTCATCAGCTTGGTGGCTGTGGCCTCGTCGAGCGACAGGGCCACCCAGTTGCTCTGGTCGTAGGCACCGGTTTGCAGCTTGGCGCGATCCTTCATGTAGTCGACCTGGCCCTGCTGACTTGCGTCCTTGCTGGCATAGGCGTTGTTGTCCTTGCAGTAGAGCACATTGTCGTCGCCAAAGGCCACTGCGGTGAGTTCGCCATCGTTGATGTGATACAGCGTTTTGCTGTCGGCCTCCTTGGTCACCAAGCCCGCCAGCGAGGTCGTCACAGCCTCTTGCTTGGCAATGAGCACTACATCGCTTTTTGTGTCCATATAGGCCAGTTCGCCGTTGATGCACTTTTCATCGGGGTAGGCGCTGGCAAAGGTGTCGAAAAATCCCAGCTGGCCGTCTTTCACGCTCAGCACACGGTAGTTGGCATTGGCATTGCTTTTGGCAGTGCCAAAGGCATAGGCCGTACCGTTGGTGTAGCTGCCTGTTTCACCATCCTTGGCATTGACCACCGAAGTCTTGAAATAGGAATACTGGGTGCCGCTCACGAGGCTCGAAGTCACAGTCGACTCGGCGGTGTACTTGCCGCCTATGGCTTGTGGATAGAGGCGGTTGTCGCTGGCGTTGACCGACTTGCAGCGCAGTATCACGGGCGTGTTGGCCGGCACCACATTGTCGTGTGGCAGCTCGTTGAGCTTGCCGCCCACCACTGTGAAGGCGTCAACGCCTTGCGAGAGTTTGTAGGAGAACGAAGCGCGCAAGGTGGTGTAGTAGTAGCCGTCAAGAAAATCGGTAGACTTGGGCGACACACCAAAGTAGCAATCACCACCATTGCCTGTGTCGACAGGCTTGATGTACCATTTGCAATCATCGGCATCTCCAGTGGCAGCTTTGTCAAACCCTTTTCCAGCCTCGTCTTGAAAATAAACATCTTTTTTAAAAAACAAAAATCCTGCAGTAACCCAGGCATTGTACACAGCCTCATTTTTGTCTCCAGTGCCGTTTTGCTTGATGTTCACGCTGTAACCTGTGATGTCTTTCACACTTGTGCCTTGGGCCGAGAGATTGTAGCCACTTGAGATGTAAATGAGGGTTCCAGGCTCGGTGTGCTGCTCGCCGTCGTTTTCCAGCCGGATGGCATGGAAGTCTTGTGATAATGCTGATGCTGAGCCTTTGTCATGAATCAAATTGATATAGCGCTTGGTGGCTTTGTTCTGGACCATGTAGAAGTGGCCGGCGCCCTGCGAGAAATCGGCGTGGGCAAGGCCAAAACCCAGAATAGTCATCGCTGCGAGAAGTAAAGTTTTCTTCATTTGCTTTTTCTTGTTTTGTTTCAACAATTGTTGTTGTGTTGTGATTGAATTTTGAGAAAAAACAAAACGGGTGCAGGAGATGGCTCCTGGGTGAGCCCAGTGGGTTTTTCCTGCACCCGTGTTGTTGTCTTTAGGTTATAGAGTGGTGATGCTCTACTACTTGAGCACCTTGGTTGTGGTCTTGGTGCCGTCGGTGTAGGTGGTGACTACAATGTTGACGCCTGCTTGAGGCTCGCTGGTCTCGATGCCGGCTACGTTGTAGTAGCGCACACTCTTCACCGTCTTGGCCACGGTCACGTCGTCGACGTGGGTCACCACGGTGCTGCCGCCGCTGGTGAGCTCGAGGATATAGCCAGGAGCCACGTTGGCGTTGCTGTTGTCAAAGGTTACTTTAGCATCCCAGTTGGTGTTTTGAGCATTGCCGTCGAGATAGGCCTTGTTAGGCTCCATCTTGCTCACGGCGTCTTTCCAGAAGCCCAAGCCCTGCATGTTGAGATACTGATTGCCGGTGCCATCGCCCTGGAGGTCGTCGACACGCGTCTTCACGCTCAGCGGCAGGTAGGCGCCAGCTGCCTTGCTGGGCACTGCATCGCCAAAGAACGAGGCAGCGAGCAGGTTGTCGGCTGCGCTGGTGGTGGTGATCACCTTCTTGCGAGGAGCGCCGCTGCCACCCATTATCTTGCCAATGAGCATGCTGAGGAATTGCTGGTAGGCGTCGATCGACTGCACGTCGGCTCCGGCAGGCTCGTCGGCACTCGGGTTATTGTAGTCGATGCTTGCGGGTGTGCCCTGGGGCACAAGCTGGATGTTGCCCTTCTGGGTGCGCAGCACCACAGGAGTTTGCACGGGTATCACGTTGCCCTGCATGGCATTCTCGAGCTTCACGAGGTAGTACACCTGGGTCTTGCCGTTGCCTATATTGCGGGTCACGCGCTCGGTGCTCAGGGCCTTGTAGGCCTCGGTGGTGCCGTTGGCCGGGTCGGCCACTGCGGCGTCGAAGTCGTAGTAGCCCGTGGTGTAGTTCCAGCTATCGTCGACCGTGGCGCCGTCCAGCGTCGAGGAGCTGTAGTGCTGCTCGGGAGTGACGTCGAGGTAGGGGTAGTAGGCCGTAGTGCTGTAGCCCTCGGCCTTGGGGTCGAATGGCTCAAGCACCCACTTGGCAGCCTCGTTGCTGGCAGCCTCGCTGGCCTCCTGGAAGTCGAAGGTGGCATACTTGTCCTCTTGCGTGAGGCAATAGGTGGTGCCATATTTCACGTTCTTGAGGTTGTTGAGTATCAAGTTGTTGATGCGCTCGGGCAGCACGTTGGGGTGATTCTTCACCACGTCGCACACCTTGCTGGTCATGTAGTCCCACAGCTGGTCGGGGTTGTCGATGCGGTTTGCGCACTGGGCAGCGATCTCGAGCACGCGGTCCTTGATGCCGCCGTCGCCGCTCTTCATGCTGTTGATCTTGTTCACCAGTTGGGTCTTGGTCTTGCCCATGAGCTTGAGGGCCATGTTGGCCATGTCGCAGTACTCGGCCACATCGGGCACCTTGGCGCTCACCTCAAAGGCCTTGTTGCCTGTAGCGGTGAACACGGGAGTGGCGTAGTAGTTGACGTCGACGCTCTGCACCAGGGCCTTGATGGCGGGCTCCACGAGCGAGGCATACTTGCTGTAGTTGGGATTGTTTTCCACAATCTCCTTGAGCTTCTCGGTCACGATGGGCAGCACGAACTGGTTGGCCAGTGCCATGGTCGCGTTGATATAGGTGTTCACGTTCACACCTTGCGAGCGCAGGGCCTTGATGGGGAATTTCACGCCGTCGGCCGAGTCGCCCATGTCCACATAGATCACGGTGCCAGCCTGGCTCTTGGCCTGCTCTGCGGTGAGGTCGGGCTCGGCAGTGAAGTTGCCGGTCACGTTCACATAGGCCTTGCCGCTATCGGTGCCCTTGGCATTGCGAATGCGGAACCAGCCGGTCACGCCCTTGCCGGGGTTGGCCTTGGCCATGCCCCACCACAGGTGGGTGTCGCTCAGGTCGGCAGTGTTGCCGTCCTCGATGCCAAAGGTGTTGACGCCGGTGGCCGTGGTCACGTCGGCGCGCAGGTAGTAGGTGTGGCCCTCTTTGATCTTGTCGATGTTGTTGAGCACCATGCTCTTGAGCTTGCTGTCGGTGGCGTTGCCTGCCTTGTTGAGGTAGACCTTCACCTGGTCGATGAGCCACTGCCACACGCCGTCGTTGTTGGCAATGACGGTGCTGCCGGCCTCGCGGTTCACGTGCTCCACGATGATCGTCTTGATGTCGGCCGGAATGGCGGGGAAGGTGGCGTAGGCATAGAAGGCGCTGTCCTGGTTGGGCACGAGCCTTATCTTCATGTAGGCGTTGGTCTTGATGAAGTTCTCAAAGTAGTCGGTGGCCTTCTGCTTGTTTTCGTCGCTCGACGACTTGAGGTTGGCCAGCACTACCTGCTTGCCCAGCTCGATGGCGTGGGCGATATAGTTGTAGCACTCGATGTAGTTGCCGTTGTTGTCGGTGCCGGCCAGGCTGTTGAGCTTGTAGCCGCCGTCGGGCAGCTGGCTGTCGATGCCCACGTGCACAGGAGTGGCTTGGGCCTCGTCGACATCGGGGGCTGCATAGTACTTGCTCTTGACGTCGACCCACTTGCGGGTGGCCACGTTCTGAATCTTGTAGAAGCCGCTCTCGATGGCAGCGTCGGCCTTCACCTGGTCGAGACCCCACTCGATGCTCTTGTCGGTGCTATTGTAGTTGGCGGCGTCGACATAGCCGAAGCCGTCTTGTGCACCGTCGTTGTCGGCGCTCAGGTAGTAGGTGTGGCCTTGCTTGATGCTGTTGATGGCCTTGAGCACATAGGCCTTGACGTCGCTATCGGTCTGCGACGAGCCCAGGTACTGCTTCACATAGTCGACCAGGAAGTTCCAGGCGGCATCGGCGGTTTTCTCCTTGATGCTGCCGTGGTTGTACATGGCCTCGACCACCTCGTCGGGGATGACGGGGATGGTGGCCAGGGCATACACATAGTTGGCACCGGCCACGGGCTTGACGCGCATGTAGATGTTGTCGTGCATGAACTTGTCGAGGTAGTCTTGTGCCTTCTTCACGTTCTCGTCGCTGGCCTGGCGGGTGGTGTTGCCTTCACTGTCGGTGTAGTCGCCCTTGAGAATGGTGGCGATGGCAATCTTGCCCAGGCTCAGGGCCTTGTCGATGTAGCTGTAGCACTCCACGAGCTTGCCGGTGGCGGGGTCGGTGCCGGCCAGGCTGTTGAGCTTGTAGCTGCCGTCGGGCAGCTTGCCGGCAAAGCCCAGGTGCACGTCGCTGGCCTCGGCCTCGGTGGCATCGGGGCGAGCGTAGTACTTGCTGCGTATTTTTACATACTTGTTGTTGCCCACGTTGTGGATCTTGTAGGTGCCGCTGGCCAGGTTCTCGGGTTGCACCTCTTGTGCAATCACGCCCCACATGAGGCTCTTGCTCGTGAGGTCGGCCTCGGTGGCGTCGACATAGCCGAAGCCGTTCTCGGCACCGTTGTTGTCGGCGGTGAGATAGTAGGTGTGGCCTTGCTTAATCTTGTCGATGTTGTTGAGCACCACTTGCTTGAGCTTGCTGTCGGTGCTGGACTTGTCGAGATAGCGCTTCACATAGTCTACGCCAAACTGCCAGGCGGCCTCGGGGGTGGCCTCGGCAATGGCGCCGTGGGCCTTCATCTGGTCGGCCACTTCTTGCGGCACGGTGGGAATGGTGGCAAAGGCATACACGGCCTCGTCTTGCCCGGCCACGGGCTTGACGCTCATGTACACGTTCTCGTGCAGGTATTTCTCAAGATAGGCTTGTGCCTTGGCAATGTTGTCGGCACTGGCCTCGCGCACGCCCTCGTAGTCGCCGTTGAGCACGGCGGCGATGGCATACTTGCCCAGGGTGATGGCGCGGTCGATGTAGCTGTAGCAGTCTACATAGGTGTTGCCCTCTTTCTCGATGGCAGCGAGCTTGGTGAGCTTGACCGAGCCGTCGTCGCTGCGCTGGCCAAAGGCCAGGTCGATGTTGCTGGCGTCGGCCTCGAGGGCGTCGGGCTTGGCATAGTACTTCTTGAGCACCTCAACATAGCGCTCGTTGCCCAGGTTGCGCACCTGGTAGGTACCGTCTTGCAGTGCGTTGGCACTCACCTTGGCGATGAGCTTCCACTGGAAGTAGTCGTCGGCCTTACCCGAGCCGGCGATGGGTGCAAAGTGGGCATCGGCCTCAACGTAGTCAAACGACGGGTAGCCGTCGGCGCCCAGCAGGTAGGTCTTGCCCAGGGCCACCTTGCGCAGGTTGCGCAGCACCTTGGCCTTGAGGTCGGCATCGGTCTGGCTCTTGCCCAGGTACTGCTCCACGAGCGAGCACAGGTAGGCATAGGCGGCCGTCTGCGTGGGTTCGGCAATTTTGCCTTTCTTCACCATCCAGTCGAGCACCTCGTCGGGCAGGTTGGGAATGGTGGCCACGGCACGGTAGGTGCTGGCCTTGCCAGCCACGGGGTAGAGGCGCATGTGGGCGTTGTCGGTGATAAACTTGTCCATGGCCTGCTCGGCCTTGGCCTTGTTTTCATCGCTCGACGAGGCAATCTCTTGCCTGAGCACAGCGTTGCCAATGTGGATGGCTCTGGTCACGTAGTCGTAGACTTCAACACTCTGGGTCTGCCCGTCGGCAGTGGTGTAGGTCGAAGCCAGCGAGTTCATCTTGTAGGTGCCGTCGTCGAGCACGCCAGCCACACCCACGGTGATCTTGCTGGCTTCGGCTTGGGCGCTCTCGTTGGGCTCGGCGGCATACTTGCCGGTCACCTTCACATAGAGCTTGGACCCTACATTCTGAATGCGATAGACGCCCGTCTGGGGCGACTGCGCATGGGCGCCAAGCCCGCACATAGCGAGCAGCAGCGTCACAATCATGTAGCTTAGAATCCTTTTCATTGTTTAAGTTTTTTTTTAGAGTAGAATTTATTTATGCTTTGATTATGTTTTGTGCGTGAGTAGATGTGTCGATTTTTTCCTATCGTTGCGGTTGTTGTCAATCGGGCATCAGCACAGAAGACGGCTCGCGATGCGGGCAGGGTGGCTTCATGCTGGCAATGTGAATAGGAGCTATGTGTGAGGCTATATTCATGTGCTGATGTTCTTTATTCTGCTAATTCCAATTAGAAGTGCAAAACTCTGCGGTGCATTAAAACATGAAAAACACCGCGGAGGTTTGCCTTGCGGCTGGGGGCGCGAAGCCCCCAAAGAGCATTGGCGGATAACTTAAGCAATACAAAAAAAGAGGAGATCTTTCGTTCCCCTCCCTAAGATTAATTAATTTTGTATTGTGATGTATAAACAATTAACCTCGGAGCAAAGATACACAATAAGTGTGCTACTCCAAACGAAATTCTCACTTAGTTTCATAGCCGAGACTATTGGTGTGTCAGTAAGCACGGTTTCTCGTGAGCGAAGGCGTAATTCTAATGCTAAAGGCGTTTATGACGCACGTACGGCCGTATTGAAAGTCAAACGACGCAAGGCCAGGACACCTGGCAATCGCCGTATCGCTCCCTATGTACGCAGCCGTGTTTTTGAACTTATCCGTAAGGAGCAGTGGTCGCCGGAGGAAGTCGCCGGATGGCTTGGCAAGAAAGAGGGCATCACGGTGTCCAAGTCAACCATATACAACTGGATAGCGGCCCTTTCCCCACATTACGGGGACAACATCCGAAAGCACCTCAGGCATGGAGGCAGACCAAGGCAAAAGTCCTTGCTTACCACCAAGGCGCATATTCCCAACCGCCTCTCCATTGACGAAAGACCGGAAACGGACTATGGACAGACCATAGGAGACTGGGAGATGGACACCATCGTAGGAAAGGAAGGCAAAGGTGCCATCGTTACTCTGGTTGAGAGGAGGAGCTGCTTTATGCTCATGGAGAAACTCGATACGGGAAAGCAGGCCGTTCCACTGGCATATGCCGTGGTGAGACTCATACGGGAGAGCGGGTTGCCTGTAAGGTCGATAACGACAGACAACGGGCCGGAGTTTGCCGCACACGAAATCATTGCGAGGGAACTTAACACGAAAGTTTACTTCGCACATCCGTACTGCTCGTGGGAGAAGGGAGCTATCGAGAACATGAACGGGCTCATCAGGCAATATATTCCGAAGAAGACGGACTTTAGGGGAATTTCAAGGCTATATGTCAAGAGCATCATCGAAAAATTAAACAACAGGCCAAGAAAGAAAAACGGATTTCGAAAGCCCAAAGACATGATTAAAGAAAAATAGCGTAACTTTGCACTTGCTTCTGGAATCCGCCATTCTGCTTATTTTGTGCAAAAATACATAAAATGTCAAGATTAATTCACCTTTAAAGTGGTTAAAGTTGTTTTACGTTGTTAACGTGTGTTAATATTATGGCATTTTGATCATCAAACTACCGAAAGTCATGAAGCCCTGTGGCGCCCCGCGTTGCTTGTGAGCCGCGGGGGGAAAAACAGCCCTGCAATCTCGTGCGACTGCAGGGCTGCTGTGGTTAAGGCTGCACGGGGTGTGCCATGCGCGCCTTGTGTGGATTGCTACTTGATGATCTTGGCAACATGGGTGGAGCCGTCGGTGTAGACGGTCTTCACGATGTTGACGCCCTCAAAGGGCTCGGCGCTCGTCTGGCCCTGCAGGTTGCAGTAGGTGATGTGTTTCACGGCCTTGGCAGCGTTCACGTTGTCGACAGCGGTCACCACGCGGTCGACGGTGACCTTGATGTTGTCGAGCACCACGCGGCACACCTTGTCATTGGTTCCGTGAGGAGCGTTAGGGTCGATTTCGGGGTCGGTCTTCTTGGGCAGGGTCTTGTACTCCGAGGCCACAAAGGCGATTTGGGTCTTGGCCGTAGCACCCTTGATCTTGAGCGTCACCTTGGTGTTGGCATTGCTCCAAGCCTCCATGGTGTCGAGCGGGTTGATGAAGGCATCGGTGGGAATCTCGATTTGAGCGCCCTTGTAGTAGGTGGCGTTGCCGTCGGCGTCGGCATAGAGGATCTTGTCTTGCATCTTGGTGGCACCGCTGGTGATCTCGCCGTCGCCCAGCACGACCACATAGTAGGCCTGGTAGTCGTGCACGCCGCCGCTCTTGTAGGTGCCGCTCTCGTCAAACTTGATGTTGCTCGTGTAGCCTATGCCCTGATAGTTGAGCTCCAGGTCGGCCGTGTCGTTGCCCAGTGCAGTGAGGGCCGGCGAGAGCAGGTCGCCGCCGAATTTGGTCTTGCTGATGCGCACAAAGCCGCGGCACGAGTACAGGTAGCTGCTGCGCGACGACCAGCCGTTGAGCAAGGGCAGGTATTCGCTCTTCGACAGGTCGGTAAAGTTGGGCTGATAGCTCACACCATTGGCATCGGCGCCAGTCCAGGGGTTCAACGAAAACACGTTTTTGCCGTTGGCGTCGACAGCATTGTAGAGCTTGTCCCAATTCTCGCTGAGCACAACGTCGCCAGCGTTGATGGCGCTGGCCGTTCCAGCAAACCCAGTAATGCTACTAAAGAGAGTAAAAATTTTTTCATAATCATTCGTTTTTAAATTAAACTAATTGATAATTTTTGTTTTCCCGAAGATTTGGTTTTTAAATACGCTTACAAATTTAGTAAATAAATGTAAAAGATGGTAGTGAAAATTGTGTAAATTTTTATGGCTTTGCCAGTTGCTCCCTCTTTTTCGGCCATGGTGCTCTTGCCAGGCCGCGGCGTTGAGGCTAAATATGGGCAAAGTGGTGGTATTGCGAGATTAAATTGCTAACTTTGATACGATATTTTAAACATAAATAGAACATGGTGAAAAAGTACAAGTTTATCGCCGTGTGGCTGCTTGGCCTGCTGGCCGTGGCCACGGCGACTGCCCGGCCCAAGGCCAGGCAATGGACGATCGACGGCCGCAACTGTGATGTGGAGCGGGTGGCCGGGCCACGTCGCGTGGCCCGCGGGGTGACCTGCGACAAGTATGTGCTGCCCGCGATGCCCCTGCAGGTGAGTGTGCTCACCATCGACCTCAAAACCCCAGGCCTGAGCCTGGAGACCTGCCTGGGGGCCGACCAAATTGTGGGCCGCGAGACGCCCACCTCGATGGCGCAGCGCAAGAGCAAACCCGGGCACAGGGTGGTGGCGGCTGTGAACGGCGACTTCTTCATGACCAAGCCCAAGGAGCTCAAGGGCATGCCGCGCAGCGGCCAGGTGTGCCGCGACGAGCTGGTAGAGAACCCCGTGGGGCGGGCCTGCCTGGTTATCGACGACAACAACCGCCCCTACATCGACCGCGTCGACTGGGCGGGCACCATTGCCTGCGGCGACAGCACCTTCCGCCTGCACACGGTGAACATGATAGGGCTTGAGAAGGAGAATACTGGCGGCAACCAGACGTTTCTCTTCACTGGCAGCTACGGCCCTGTGACCTACGATTGCTCTGGTGGAGTGAAGGTGCAGATTGGCGCTGTCAACGGCAGCTTCAACTGGATGCCCACCTGCTCGCAACAGTGCGTGGTCGATACCGTGTACAACGGCGACGGCACCACACCCATACCGGCGGGCAAGGCCATCCTGTGGCTGCAGGGCAGCGACACGACCCATGCCCGCATGCTGGCCAAGGGCACAACGTTCACCCTCAACTTCAAGACCACGCTGCGTTCTTGTCCCGAGCAGCTGGTGGCCATCAAGGAACTCGTGGGCGGCAGCGACCACATCATCATGCGCAACGGGGCCTTTGTCGACGACTGGGCGGCACGGCACCCGCGCACCTGCGCCGGCTACAATGTCAAGGGCGACCGCCTCTTTCTCGTTGTGATCGACGGCCGCAGCAAGGCCTCGTGCGGTGTCACGCTCAAGGAAGCCTATGGGGTGCTCAAGGCTCTGGGGGTCTACAATGCTGTCAACCTCGACGGCGGCGGCTCGAGCTGCATGGTGGTAGGCGGTCAGGTGGTGAACACACCCAGCGATGGCAATGTGCGGGCCGTGGGCAACGGCCTGCTGGTCGTGGAAAATTGAAAAATGCGGGCCGCAATCACGATGCGGTCCGCATTTTTCAATTGCAGGGGGCGGGCACGGTTGTGGCCGCCCCTGCACGATGCTACTCGGTGCCCAGGATAATGGCAATGAGGGCGGTCACGTCGGTCACGTTCACCCGGCCGTCGGCATTGAGGTCGGCGGCGGCGGCTGCCGGTGCGGTGTTGCCCAGTATCATGTTGATGAGGGTGGTCACGTCGGTCATGTTCACCCGGCCGTCGGCGTTGAGGTCGCCCTTGGCTGCCGGTGCGGCGGGCACGGCGCTGTACACGGTCTCAAAGCCGAGAAACTCGATGGTGTACTGCTTGCCGGTGGTTGAGGCGTTCATGTTGAGCTGGATGCTGTTGAGCGTGACGGGGAAGTTGGCCATGTTGGTGGCATCGGTCCAGGCGCTGGTGGGCACGTCGAGCACCATCTCCTTGCCGGCGGTGACGCTGTCGGGCGTGACGGTGTGGTAGGCCACGTTCTGGCCGTTGGCCCGCAGGCCGAACACCACGTTCTTGAACGAGGCCTCGCCCGGGTTGATGCGCAGGCGCACGGTGTCGGGCAGGCTCCACAGGCGCAGGGCCTTGGTGAGCACAATCTTGGGGGCGCGGCTGCTGGCGCCGGTGTAGCTGTAGGTGATGCCGTCGCCGTTGGCCTGCTGGGTGGCGTTCTTGCCGCCGCTCTGCGTGAACTTCCAGGTGGTGACGTCGGGGTTGGGGTCGATAGCCATGACGTGGGCCAGGGGCTTCTCGACGATGACCTTGAGCGAGTCGACCACGTCGCCCACTTTGCCTATGACCCAGGCGGTGCCGTCGGCCACGCCCTGGAGCACACCCGTGTCGTGCCCCACAGTGACCACGCGCTCGTCGCTGCTCGTCCACGACAGGGCGGCAGGGTCGATAGCCATAGTCTTGTCGAGCACAGTGCTTTGCAGCTCAACCTTGTAGGGGTGATAGGTGTCGTTGATGACACTGTCGTTGACAATGTGTATGCCGTCGCTCGACGGTATGACGTTGACCGTCAGTGTGGCGGTGTGCCCTTTGTAGGAGGCTGTGAGCAGACCGCTGCCCGCGCCTTGGGCAAAGAAGGTGTTGCCGTCCTTGATCACGCCCAGGGTCTCGGGGCACGAGATGGTGACGCCCTTGAGATCGGTGTCGACGAGCATGCCATACTGGTTGTAGCCCATAAACTTGGGCGTGTAGGTGCCATATTTAGGAATGTTGAGCGCCCAGTCGACAAAGCGTATCTGGCTCACGACCGAGTCGTCGGGGGCGCTGCTCACGGCAAAGATGCCGTTGGCGTCGGCACGCTCGCGGCCGTCGCTGGGCACGTTGCGCACGCCCAGGGCGCTCGAGTAGAGGCACGATGACCCGCCGCCGTCGACATTGAGGGCGTTGTAGGCACCGGCATAGAGCATGAGGGCACCCAGCCCGGCGGTGGTGATGCCGTCGCTTATCATCGAGCGTCCGTCGACCACCATGAAGATGGCCGTCTTGCCGTCCTGGCTATATCCCAGCACCGTGCGCGGGTGTACCGCCCCGTCGCCGTTGTTGTAGATCTTGCCGTCGCGCAGCACCCAGGGCTGGCCCGATATGACCTGTTGCGGGTCGATCTTGAGCCCGTTGAGGCTGGCCGTCATGTTCATCGTGAGGGTGTCGCCCTGGTGCAACGACGAGATGAAGGTTGCCCCGGCGCCCAGGCCAGTGAGCACGAGGCCCTGGCTGGGCACGTCCATGTCGCCGGCAGTGCTTGGACTGTTGACCACCACAAGGCGGCAATCCTTGCCCCAGCCAAAGGAGCTGTCGCCGTCAACGTATTTCACTTGCACCTCGGCACAGCCACTGCCCGTGTTGGTGCCTGCAAAATAGGTGGGATTGTAGAGCGTGACTGCATCGTTCACGGCATCGCGGTTGACACCGCTTATTGCAATCTTGCTTCCCATGGAGCTGGTGAGCGTGCCGCCAAACTGCACGTTGCCTATCGAGGGCTGCTGCTGGCTGTCGAGGGTGTACTGGTACTCACCGTCGTTGCTCTGAGCCCGGTATATGGTGCCCTCGGCAATGCACGACGAGATGGGGGCGCCCACCCACGACTCGCCACGCTTGGTGGTGCCGCTGGTATGCCAGAAGTCGCCGTTCACGCCTATGTAGTAGCGGGCGCCAGGAGCGTCTTTGCGCTGGGCCATTTGCGACACGGTCTCGCTGCCGGCAAACTTGTCCTTGGCGCTCACGGCCTTGATCGACACATAGGGGTTGGTGAGGTCGATGTTGGTGTAGAACACGCGCAGTTGCTTGGTGCCGCTGGTGAGCATGAGCGAGGTCTGGGTGGTGCCAGGACCCACATAGGAGTAAAACAGCGTGTCGACGCTATAGACGGTGCCCAAGACATCGACCGTGCCTGTGGCACCTGCTGCAAGCACAAGACCACAAGCTGCGACACAGGTGCTTATGAGTCGTTTCAGTTTCATGTTGGTGTTGAGTTTCATTGTTTTTAGCATGTTTTTATTACAAGGGGCGGGCACAGTTGTGGCCGCCCCTGCAAGATGCTACTCGGTGCCCAGGATGATGGCAATGAGGGCGGTCACGTCGGTCACGTTCAGCCGGCTGTCGGCATTGAGGTCGGCGGCGGCTACCGGTGCGGTGTTGCCCAGTATCATGTTGATGAGGGTGGTCACGTCGGTCATGTTCACCTGGCCGTCGGCGTTGAGGTCGCCCTTGGCTGCCGGTGCGGCGGGCACGGCGCTGTACACGGTCTCAAAGCCGAGAAACTCGATGGTGTACTGCTTACCGGTGGTTGAGGCGTTCATGTTGAGCTGGATGCTGTTGAGCGTGACGGGGAAGTTGGCCATGTTGGCGGCATCGGTCCAGGCGCTGGTGGGCACGTCGAGCACCATCTCCTTGCCGGCGGTGACGCTGTCGGGCGTGACGGTGTGGTAGGCCACGTTCTGGCCGTTGGCCCGCAGGCCGAACACCACGTTCTTGAACGAGGCCTCGCCCGGGTTGATGCGCAGGCGCACGGTGTCGGGCAGGCTCCACAGGCGCAGGGCCTTGGTGAGCACGATCTTGGGCGCGCGGCTGCTGGCGCCGGTGTAGCTGTAGGTGATGCCGTCGCCGTTGGCCTGCTGGGTGGCGTTCTTGCCGCCGCTCTGCGTGAACTTCCAGGTGGTGACGTCGGGGTTGGGGTCGATAGCCATGACGTGGGCCAGGGGCTTCTCGACGATGACCTTGAGCGAGTCGACCACGTCGCCCACCTTGCCTATGACCCAGGCAGTGCCGTCGGCTACGCCCTGGAGCACACCCGTGTCGTGCCCCACAGTGACCACGCGCTCGTCGCTGCTCGTCCACGACAGGGCGGCAGGGTTGATGGCCATGGTATGGTTGCCCACTGTGCTCTGCACCTCGACGGTGTAGGGGTGATAGGTGTCGTTGACGACGCTGTCGAGGGCGATTGAGATGCCGTCGATGTTGCCCGTGATGGCGATGGGCATGGTGCAGGTCACATCGCCATAGTGGGCCACAAGGTTGCCCGAGGTGGCGCTGCCGTTGGCATAGAACGTGGTGTCGCCCAAGATGGTGCCCAGCTTAGGGTCGCAACTCAGGGTCACGCCCTTGAGGTCGCGGTCGATGAGCATGCCGTACTTGTTGTAGCCGTAGAACTTGGGAGCGTAGATGCCATAGTGCGGTGCCTGCAGGCTGAAGTCGATGTAGCGTATCTGGCTCACGACCGAGTCGTCGGGGGCACTGCTCACGCAGTAGAAGCCATTGCCGTCGGCACGCTCGGTGCCGTCGCTGGGCACGTTGCGAATGCCCAGGGTACTCGTGTAGAGGATTGCCGAGCCACCGCCGTCCTCGTTCACTGCGTCGGTCACGCCGGCATAGCGCATGATGTCGGCCAGGGCCGTGGTGCGCACACCGCTCGAGATGGTCGAACGGCCGTCGACGACAAAGAAGTACACCTTCTTGCCGCCGTCGCTGTAGCCCACGGCTGCACGCGGCTGCTGGGTGTTGGCGTCGCCACGGTCGGCCTCAGAGTTGAGTGTGACGCCGTCGGCCAGAATCTTGGGGTTGCCCGAAATCACGTTGTAGGGGGTTACGGCCATGCCGTTGAAAGTCCAGCTGGGATTCACGGTCACGGTATCGCCCGTGTGAAGGCTGCCGATGAGCGAGGCCGAGGTGCCGTCGCCGTGTATCACATAGGCGCCGTCGGGTATCTTCATGTCGCCGGCCGAGCTGGGCTCGCAGGTCACCACCATCTTGAAGGCGCCAGCGGTCTTGAAGGTGTCGATAGCCACTGCGGTCACCTCGTTGCAAGTGCCTTTGGCGTTGGTCGAGCCCCAGTAGCGGTCGTTGTAGATGACTACCATGTTGGCGTTGCCGGCAGCTCCCTCGTTGGCATAGGTGTTGATGCCGCCCAGCTGGGCTGTGGTGCCGTCGGGGCCGGTAATGGTGCCGCCGAAGTGGAAGGGGTTGATGTAGATTTGTCCCTGCGGGTCGACGATGACCTGCTTATAATTGGTGGCGTTGTTACGGGCGCGGTATACCACGCCGTCGACCACGGTCGAGCCCACGGGTGAGCCCACCTTGGAGCTGCCGTTGCTGGCAGTGCCGCTGGTCATGAAAAAGTCGGCGTTGACGCCCACAAAGTAGCGGCGTCCTGGTTGCGACTTGCGCTGAGCCATGGCCGAGATGCGCTCGTTGCCAGCCAGCATGTCGGTGGCAACAACGCCGTGCAGCGACAGGTAGGGGTTGGTCATGTCCATTGTGGCATAGAACACCCGCAGCTGGTTGCCGGCTGCACTGGTGAATTTCAATGATGTCTGTGTGGTGCCGGGGCCCACCTGGTTGTAGAACAGGGTATCGACCTTGTAGTCGGTGCCTATCACGTTCCAGGTCGACGAGGCCGTGGCGCTCGTGGCAGCGATTGCTGCCAGTAGAAGTGTAGAGATGATTTTCATTGTAGGATGTGTTGTTGAAGTCATGTTATGGTTGCACACGCCATAAAAGATTTCAGAGCACTCCGAAGTCTCGGAGGACTCAGGTGCTCTGAAATGGTGTGTCAAGTGTAGATAAAATGATGCTTAAAAGAGCGGGGCTGTGTGCTACTTGTTGCCCAGGATCATGTTGACCAGGGTAGTCACGTCGGTCACGTTGACGGTGCCGTCGCCGTTGATGTCGCACACGCTATCGCTATAGCTGCCGCTGCCCAGGATCTTGTTGACCAGAGCAGTCACGTCGGTCACGTTGATGGTGCCGTCGCCGTTGATGTCACCCTTGGTGGTGGTGCCGCCGCCCACACCCTTGCCAATCTTGTAGATGGCCAGGCCGTTGTAGTTTTTGTAGGTGAGCAGTGTCACGCAGGGCTCGCCACCCTCGGTGCCATATTGCACAGCGATCGAGTGGATGCGGGTGCCGCCGTCCGACGTCTTGCCGAGCGAGTCGGCAGGCAGTTGCCAGTATTTCTTCATGCCAGAGAGCGACATGCCCTCGCCCAGCTCCACCACGTTCACCTGGCAGCCGTGGCCGTCGCCCGAGTATTGAGCCTTGGAGTAGACCATGAAGTTGCGGCCGTCGAGCGTGAACTCGTTCACGCCGTTGGTGCCGTTTTCGGGCCACAGCGAGGCGTCGACTTTCTCAAAGTCGTCGATCTTGCTGCCCGTCATGTCGTAGATGGCAGGCGTGGAATTGAAACCGTCGATGTAGAAGAGCTCGCCGTTGTACTTGGTGTCTTCGTCCTCGCCCAGAATTTGCTTGATCATGGGAGCGTAACCCCATTGTGCAGCAGTAGCGGGGAAGAACTCGGTGATGTCCATGTAGGTATCGCCCTCAAAGCCGCCTTCCCAGGTGTTGCTGCCCTTGGCGCAGGTCCAAGAGTAGATGGTGGTGACTTGCGAGCCAGGAGCCTTGATGTTGCAAGGAGCGTTGACACGGGTGATGTCGCCTATCACGTCGAAGTAGTCGATGCGCGAAACCACGTCGCCCAGCGGCAGTGTGGCTACCAGCGTGAGGGCGCCGGTGTTGGGGTCGCACGAGTACAGATGTGCCTCGGTGGCAGTTGCAGCACCGCTGCAGTAGGGCATGACCCACATGTGGCCAAAGTTGTCGAAACCGATGCTGTTGGCCGAGAGCAGACCGCCATAGGGCTTGCCGTCGAGCGTGAGGGGCAGGCTCGAGAGCAGGTTGCCGGTCTTGGCATCGAGACGGTAAATCACACTTTGCGGGATGGTGTCGGTGCCTATGATGACCGATTGTGCATCGGAACGCGACACATACACAACGTCGTTGTACAGCGTGGCTGTGCGCGCATAGGTGTTGACAAATGGCATGCTGGCGTAGGTCTCGGGGTTGTGAACGCGGTCGATTGTCCACACATTCACAGCCTTGATGCCGTTGACGGGCTCATAGGTCTGATTGTCGGTCGTGGCAAACGCGCTTGCGCACGTGAGCAGACCCAGAGCTGATAAAAGTAATAAATGCTTCATTTTAAATTTTGTTAAGTTATAATTAGTCGTATGTTAATGTATAGCCTATATTTCTCAACAAAGAAAACGATAAATCATGAGATAAAAAAACTATTTAAGTACTTTTAATTGTTTTTTAAGATCTTGTCATCATCGCTGCCCGAGAGAATGAAATTGATGAGTGTGGTCACGTCGCTCACGTTGATGGTGCCGTCGGCGTTGAGGTCGGCCACGGTGGCATCGGTGGCCGTAGTGCCCAGTATCATGTTGATGAGCGTGGTCACATCGCTCACGTTTACCACCCCGTCGCTGTTCACATCGCCCTGTCGACAGTCACGGTAGGTGAAAGTGCGCACCAGGCTGTAGGGGGTGTACTGCACCGTCGTGCCGGTGGCGGCAGTGAGATAGGCGTAGCGGGCGCGCACATAGTAGCGTTTGCCGTCGACGGGCTTGCCCACACCGTTTATCTGACCCAGTGGTATCGACTCGAAGCTGCCGGCGATGGTGGCCTTGTAGCTCGATCGTGGCGGGAACGACGTGGAGGTGCTCATCTCGATGCGCAGCGACTGTGCACCGGCCTGGGGCTCGACGGCGATGCGCGAGTTGCTGTAGAGGGTGAGGCTGTCGACTGCCGGGGTGACGAGCAGGGGCGCGGTGAGTGCCACGTCGCGGGTAGTGAAGCTCATGATGCTGCTTGCAACCGAGTCAGTACCCTCGCGTGCGGTCACTTGAGCATAGTAGGTGGTGCCGCCAGCCAGCTTGAAGGCAGGCACGGTGTAGCTGGTGTGAGTCGTCGAGATTGCTACGACAGGGGCCTTCAAGTCGGCGTTGTCGCTCACGATCAGGGTGTAGACGGTGCTGTCGCCGGCTGCCGTCCATGCAATGGCGGGCGTGAGGTCGACTGCTGTAGCGCCGCTCGCGGGCGACGTGATGCTAAGGGGCGCGATGGTGAAGCGGTGCACATCGCTCGTGCTCTCGGTCAGGTTCAGCCCGCTTGCCGTCACCTGCCAGTAGTAGGTCTTGCCCTGTTGCAAGGCAGTAAGGCTGGCCAGCGGGTAGCTGGCGGCACTGGTCTCGACCTGGGCCACAAGCGTGTCGAGGCCTGGATTGCTGTAGATGTTGAGCTTGTAGATACTGCCGTTGCCCTGCCACTTGAGGTGCGACAAGAGTGTGACGGTGGCGCCGTCGGCCGGGGTCGTGAGCTGGGGTTTAGGAGCCTGACTGGCGGTTGCCCCTGCAAGCACCGGGGCATACTCGCGCTCCCAACGGTCGAGCACGGTCACGGCATAGCGGTAGCCGCTGCGGTAGGCCGGTTTCACGACATAGCGCGGGCTATAGGTGATGCCGAGCAGGTATTGCGGCTGGCAGCTGAACTGCGAGTCGGCCACACTGTCGGGGGTGGCATACACCACATAGCGCACATTGGGTATGGAATCCCAGCTGAGCGTGTCGCCGTCGATCTTGCTGCCAGTCACTGCCCCGTAGCTTTGGGGCGTCTTCTGCCAGGTGACGGCCGGGCTGAGCGAGCGCGTGGTGAAGCTGTGCTTCTTCAGGTACTCGCGCAGGCCCCACACCTTGCCGTCGATGGTGTGGTTGTTGTAGCGCCAGGTGGTGTACTTGAAGTAGATCATGCCCTGGCACCCTGCTTGGCGGGCCACGTCGACCTGCTTGCACATCTCGTCAAAGTCCCAGCCTGTCTTGCCCACACTCGAGCACGTCTGGCTGATGTAGACGTGACGGTTGAATTTCTTGCCTATGCGTCCCCACCAAGTGGTGACCTCGTCGTAGTTGCCTGCGGTGTTCCAGTACACCTGCGGCGACATGAAGTCGACGGTGCCGCGGGTTATCCAGGCCATGGGGTCGCTGTAGATTTGATCGTATTGCCAGTCTCGGCCAGGGCTGGGATCAACGCCATACTTGGCGGCCACCTCGGGCGACGTGCAGACCACGCCGGCCGGGCCAATGCCGAAGCGCACCCAGGGCTTCACCTGCTTGATCATGGCGTTGACGTCGTGCACCATCTTGTTCACGTTCTCGCGGCGCCAGTCGGCCTGGCTCATAGTGCCGCCGCCGCGCTTGTAGGCGTTGTACTGGGCCGAGTCGAGGTCCATGGGGCTGCCATCCTGATTATAGAAATAGTCGTCAAAGACCAGGCCGTCGACGTCGTACTTGGTGATGATGTCGCGGCACACGTCTACCACCCGCTGCCGCACCGAGTCGATGCCAGGGTTGAGGCAGGTCTCGTAGTCGGTGGTCATGAGCCAGTCGGGGTGAGTGTTGATGTAGTCGAGCGGGCTCTCGCCCCACTTGGTCGACTTGGGCGCGTAGCGGTAGGGGTTGACCCAGGCATAGATCTCGATGCCGCGCTTGTGGCCCTCTTGCACAATCCAGGCCAGCGGATCAAATGCCGGCGCCACGCCGCGCGTGCCCGACACGTAGCTCGACCAGGGCTCGTAGGCCGAGTTGTACATGGCATCGCTCATGGCACGCACGTGGTAGTACACGGTGTTCATGTTGTTGGCCGCCAGCGTGTCGAGCATCTTTTGGCAAGTTGCCTTGAGCACCTTTTGGTTGGCCGTGGTGATGGGTGTTGAGGGCCAGTCGCCCACGAAGGCGCTCATCCACACGCCGCGTTGCTCGCGTTTCACCTGCGCTGTGGCGGGCAGCAGAAGTGCGAGGGCCAGTAGTAAAAGAAGTGTAATTTTTGTTTTCATCGCTATTGGTTTAAAAAATACAGGGGGCAGTCACAGTCGATACACTTGTGAGCCCCCTGTAAAAATATATCCTATTTATGTGTTGCAATCATGTGGCTGCCTGCCGGCGGCAGGTCGCTCACGATTGCATGTGCAATTGTGCTTAGAACAGGTAAGTTGCACGCGGGTTGATGCACACACCCAGAATCTTGTCGGTGTTGCCCTGGAAGTCATACACCTTCTTGGTCTCGGGGTTGTAGTACTTCAAACCAGTCTTGTAGGTCTTCTCGCCGCTTGCGGCGTTGAAGCCGAAGTACACATAGTGGGTGGCGGCGTCAACAACCATCTGGGTCACATACACGCCCTCGGCATCGGTGGTGTTGATGGGATCGGCGTCCATTTGCACAAAGGCGTTGTATTTGCTGTAGTCGGCAGTCGACGTTGCGCCCGGCAGGTTGTAGTCGCCAAAACCCGGGTTGGGCGTTGTGCCCTTGGTCATCCACACATACAGGCGTCCCAGCTCCTCGTCGATGGTGAAGCCACGGGGCTGCGTGTTTTGCAGCACGATGGGATAGGGGATGTCGACACCCGCGCCCGTCTTGCCAATGTCGCTGGTCTTGAAGCGGTAGATTCCGTAGCCCGAGTAGTTCTTACCCCACCAGAAGGTGTTGTTCTTGTCGATATACAAGCCGGTGTTGATGGCGCCATAGGCTATGCCCTTGTTGTAGTAGGCCAGCTGGCTGTTGACCACAAAGTAGCCGTCGGTGCTCGAGTACACCGTCTTTTCGGTCTCGTTGCGCGTGCTCAGCGGCAGGCGGCGTATACCGGTGTTGCGGTCGGTGTAGTAGAGATAGGTGCCGTCGGTGCAACCCTGGAAGGGGTCGTTGAAGGCCTGGCCGCCCACGTTGGTGACCATGCTGTTGGCGCTCGAGCCGTCGGCGCTCATCACAGTGATTTTGCCGTCGCCCAGCGTGCCGTTCTCGTCGTTGATGTAGTAGTACTGCTTGCCGCAGTCGAGTATATAGACGTTGTCCTGCTCGATGGTGGCCGAGTCGGTCACGGTCTTCTCGGTGGCAAACACCAGGTTGGTGGGCATGTTGCCGCTGCTCACGCCCATGTCGAAGGGCATGTTCTTGGTGCCGGCGGGCAGCTTGCTCATGTCGACAAGCTTGTAGGCCTTGATGTTGCCGCCCACTGCTGCATAGTACAGCGTGGGAGCAGGCAGGCTCGAGCCCACTTGCACGTTGACGTAGCTGTCCTCGAGGCGGCGGTTCTCGCCGTTGACGTCAAACCACGTCTGCAGTGTCACCTTCTGCGACCCTATGTTGGAGAAGGTGAGCGCGCCGGGGTTGTCGATAGTGCCGTCGCTGTGCGAGTAGCCGGTGAAGGTGGTGATGGTCTTGCCGTCGGCCGTCTTGGTGCCCTCGGGGAAGGTCCACACATACTTGCATTCCAGGTTCTCGGGGTTGGGCAGCTCGATGCCCAGGTTCACTTTAACATCGTTGATTACAATGGTGGGGGCCGACTGGCTGGTCACACTGAGCGACGGAGCAATGTCGTAGATGAGCAGTGGATAGGTGCGGCTGCCCACACCGTCGACGGTGAGTGTCACCTTGTACATGCCAGCCTTGGCATACTTGTGAGTGGGGTTGGCCTCGGTCGAGGTCGTGCCGTCGCCGAAGTCCCAGGTCACTTTGCCCGTCTTGGCCGAGGTGTTGGTGAACTGGATGGTCGACACTACATAGAAGTCGAGCGCATATTCGTTACCCTCAACTGCATAAGAGAAGTCAACATCTTTGCCGCCGAAGTTGCCATAGTCGGGGTCCTTGCTCACGCAGCCCGTGGTGATGAGCATCAACAGCGTCAAGAGTCCTATTGTTTTGAAAAATTTCATAGTCGCTTGTTGTATTTAATTTAGTTAAGAGTAATTTCCTGATTGTCGTTGCTCACTCCCACCTTGCCGTCGGTGTCATAGACGCGGAACGTGGGCTCGAGGTAATACTGGCGGGTGTAGGTCACGTTGTACACCTTGTCGCTCGTGTTGTAGATCCACGACGTGAACGGGATGGTGCTGATGAGCTCCTTCCAGTAGGGCATGTACTGGCGGCGCACAGTGGTGATCTTGCTGCCCGTGTCGTCGCTGTAGCGGCTGAAGAGCCACTCGCTCGCCTTGTAGACGGGATACACGTTGACGCCTGCAGGGGCATCGCTCTGGCTGGCAATCTCGTGATACACCGTCACGCTGTCGACGATGGTCGTGTAGTAGTAGTGGTCGACCTGGTCGGTAGTGTACCAGTCGTCGCTCTTCTTGTCGCTCGTGGTGTCGGTGGGGAAGTTCACGTTGTACTTGGCGTTGAGCGTCGTGAAGGCCTCGATGGGGAAGTTGTAGTTGATATAGACGTTGCGCAGGTCGTTGTAGTAGGTGCTGTCCTTGGTGAGGGCGTTGACCATGTAGTCGACAAACTCGCTGGCAAACGTGCTGGGATAGTAGCTGTCAAACTTGTCCTGATCCCACTGCGCGGGACTTACCCACGTGAGCGGTGCAAGGGTGCGCGAGGTGGGGAAGGAGTCGTTGAGCACATACTCGTGACCGTCCCACACAGCCAGGCTGTGGGGATACTTGGCCATGCTCTGGGCGCTGCGCACGGTGTCGGTGAGCGTGTAGGTCTTGGTATAGGCCAGCGACGTGGTGAGCATGCTCTTGGCAGCGGCGCTCTGCTCGCGCTTCACCAGCGCCCACACCTCGCTGTGGTCGATCTGCTTGTCGCTTGTGGTGTAGTATTTACCTTTGAAAGTTGCATAGTTGCCTGCCTTCACAAACTTTGAACTCTGCTCCCAGTCGACGGTGGGCAGTACCTGCCCAAGCTCGCCGTTGTCGTCAATGGGGTCGTGAACGGCGCATGAGGTCATCACCAGTATCGACAGTGCTATGGAACCTAATATGTTAACTATTTTCATAATCTTGTGTAGAATCTATTGTTGAGTTAATAATTTCACAGCCACGCGCTTTCACTTGCCAGTGAGCGAGGTGACCTTGCCGTAATCCTCGGCCCATATCATAGGCTTCTGCAGCCACTTGTAGTTCTTGTAGGCACCCAGGCGCTCGAGCTCTTTCTTGTTGTACTTCTCCTCGGTCTCGGGGTCGTAGTTGATGCGTTGTATCCAGGTGTTCTCCTTCTGTGCCTCGGTGAGGCCGTCGATCCAGTAGGCGGCATAGAGGTTGTAGGGGCGACGCAGCGTGGGGTAGATGATCTCCTGGTTGTCGCCTATGCCGTACTTGTTGCGGTTGTTGCTGTAGTGGTAGCGGCGCATGTCGGTCCACTGCTCGGGCTGGAGGTACATGGCGATGTACTTCTGCTCCATGAGGTCGCTCAGCGTGTAGTTGCTGGGGTTGAAGAACCAGTGCTCGTTGCCGCGGTCGGTCACCTTGTACACACTGGGCTTCTTGCTGCTGCCGCGGTAGTAGTCCTCGTTGTTGAGGAAGGCGTTGACCTGTGCATCCCAGTACTCCTTTGACTCAAAGGCAGGCTCGCCGCTTACGGTCGTCTTGCCAGGATACTTGTTGTCGGTCTTGCTATCGTAGTTGGGATTGGGGTGATAGAGCTCAAAGGCCTCGAGATGACGCTCGATGTTGTGCTCGGTGGCCTCCTTGGCCAGGGCGCAAGCTTCGGCCTTGTTGCCCAGCCAGTACTCGGCCTCGGCCTTGATGAAGTAGAGCTCCTCCATGGTGAACAGGGGGTTGTAGGCTGTTGTGGCGCCTGCATAGGCTCCCATATACAGGTAGGGGTAGTTGGCAATCTTGAAGCTGCTGCCCATGCCTATGTTGTTCTCCAGGTAGCGCATCTTGATGGTGGCTGCGTCGTCGCTGGCCGTTTTGGGCCCGGTGCGTGCCACCATGAGCAGGTTGCAGCGGGGGTCGTTGGCATAGCCGTCGTGCTGGTGACCGGTCCAGGCAAAGAGGCCGCTCAGCGACTCGTTGTCGGGGTTGGACAGACCCAGCAGGTCGACCATGAAGAACTTCGACGGGATGGCCTGGCTCAGCAGGTTGGCACGCGACTCCCACGAGTTGATCACGGGTTGTGCAATGCTCCACACGGCATTTTGCGTGCCTGTGCCGCCGTTCCAGTAGTAGCGTGGCTCGTTGCCAAACCAGCTGCCATAGAGCAGCGAGCCCGAGCGCCATTGTGTGATGGCGGCATCGGCTGCATCCACGATCTTCTGGCACATGGCTGCGCTGCGGTCGATGTTGGGCAGGTTGCGCAGCAGCAGGCGGGCCTTGATGGCAAGCACAAGGCCTTTCCAGCGGCTCAGGTCGCCCTGGTACACGCGGTCGGAGCTTGCGCCTATGACCTGGTTGTTGGGGTTCTCGGTGATGCTCTTGTCGTCGAAGGCCTTGATCAGGTCGTCGCACTCTTGCATCATCCAAGCGTAGACTTGCTCTTGCGAGTCATATTTTGGTGCATTCGACGTGTAGGCCTGGCTACGGGGCATGTCGCCGAAAGCATCGGTAGTGAGCTGGGTCGACATCAACTTGATGGTGCGGGCTATGAGCTCGTAGTTGGGCGAGTTGATGGCTGCGGCATTGGCGATCACGTTGTTGGCGTTCACACCGATGTCGTAGAAGTGGCGGCGCCACATGGGGTGGCGGTTCATCGTGAGCATTTCCCACTCGCTCTTGTAGCTGTAGGTACCTATCGAGCTCTTGCCGCCCGTGGTGAGCATCTGCGAGAAGTAGGCATTGTACTCGGCGTGGTCATACACGATTTGCTGTGCGTAGTAGATGACTGTGGGCAGGCCGTTTTTGGCGTCGATGGCGTGAGCCTTGTCGGGGTTGATATTGTCGTCGAGTGTGTCCCCGCAGCTCACCATGCCCAGGCATGTCAGCATTAATAACGCTATGATGTTTATTTTCTTCATTGTTGTCGTTTACTTCTTCTTGGTTTAGAATGTTGCTTTAAGCGTGAAATTGAAACTGCGCGACACGGGCACCTGGTAGTAGTCGATGCCAGTACCGCCAGTACCGCCAGATGTGGAGACCAGCACTGCCGGGTCGTTGCCGGTGTACTTGGTGAGCAGGAACAGGTTGCGGCCTGTGGCCGAGAGGCTCAGGTTCTTTACTGCCCAGCCTTTTTTGAGCATCGACGAGAAGTCGTAGCTCAACGTCACATAGCTCAGGCGCAGGTAGCTGCCGTCTTCGATGAAGTTGGACGACACGGTGCTGTAGTACTTGTTCACGTAGTTCTGGTCGAGCACGATGGGGGTGGTGTTCTTTACATAGCCCGTGGTGCCGTCGGGCAGGGTCACTGCCTGCACGCCGTCGACAATGTACTCGCGGTTGCGGTATTTCTCCCATATCTTGGCCATGCCGTTGGAGAGCAGAGAGCGACCGGTCACGTTGGCCACGTCGCCGCCGCAGCGGCCGTCGAGCAGGAACGACAGGGTGGCGTGCTTGTAGCGGAAGGAGCTGCCCAGACCCAGCAGGAAGTCGGGCTCGCGGTTGCCAATGTAGATGCCCTTGGCCGGGTTGATGGTGGGATAGCCGTTGGCATCGCATATCACGTTGCCGTCGGGATCGCGCAGGTAGTCCTTGCCCGAGATGCCGGTCGATGAGCCGTTAAGGCGTGCAACCGGGAAGATGTCGCCATACTGGGTGCCTTGTATCTCAACCACGCCCTCGGGCAGCTTGGTCACCTTGCCTCGGTTGAACGAGTAGTTCAGGTTGGCTGTCCAGGTGATATCGTCGGTCTTGATGATGTCTTGAGCCAGGCTTATCTCCATGCCGTGGTTCTTGACGGTACCCTCGTTGCGGGTTTGCAGGATGGTGCCCGATGCAGGCGACACGCGCACGCTCACGATTTGGTTGTCGGCCGTGGTCGAGTAGTAGGCAATGTCGAGGCGGGTGCGGCTGTTGAAGAAGCGCAGGTCGGCACCTATCTCCCATGAGCTGTCCATTTCGGGTACAAGCGCGATGGCTCGCGATGTGGCGGGGTCTACGCCGTAGCCGCCGTCGGGGAACAGGGTCCACTGCTTGTAGGTGTCGGTAAACTGGTAGGCGGGGCAGTCTTTACCCACCTTGGCCCAGTTGCCGCGTATCTTGCCATAGGAGAACCAGCTGTTGGTGAGGTGGAAGAGCTCGCTGAAGATGACACCGGCGGTCACCGAGGGGTAGAAGTAGTTGTAGTCGACTTGCTTGAGTCGCGAGGTGCCGTCGTAGCGGCCTGTCATGCTCAACTGGGCAATGCCCTTGTAGTCGAAACGCAGCTCGCCGAAGTAGCCGTACTTGTTGTACTTGGTGTGGGAGAGCTTGGGGTGATTGCTGGTGAGCAGATCGCCGTTGGTGAAGTCGGTGTTCATGAAGCTGTAGTAGTCGCCTCCCAGCTGGAAGTGCTCGCCGTAAAGGCTGGCCTCGTAGCTCGTGCTCTCCTTGTACTCGGCTCCCAGGAGCAGGTTGATGTTGAAGTCCTGTGCAATGGTTTTCTTGTAGGTAGCCAGACCTTGCAGGGTGAACTGCTCGCTGCGCGAGGGGTCGAAGCTGTAGCTGCCGTAGAGCGACTGGTTGCTGGCCAAGATCGACTTCACGTCGCTGTTGTCGGGGTCGACCAGGTCGCCGTCGTAAAGGCGTGGCACGGTATAGCCCTCATAGGTGCTGTAGCCCTTGTCGTAGCCTATCTTGCCTGTGAACACGAGATCCTTGATGGGCTCGTAGCTCACCTGGCCGTTGATCACGATGCGGTCGCTTTGGGTCTTGCTATTGTCGCGGTTACGACCGAAGTAGGGCGACACGACTGCGCCTATGCGCTGGGTGTCGAGCAGCTCGTCCCAGCTGTCGTAGTAGTTGGCCCAGTTCACGTGTCCATCTTTGGTCTGGTAGTCGCTCATGTCGTGGTTGATGCCCCAGTTGTAGATAGTCGACATCGCGTTGCCGAAGCCGCGCGACTTGCTGTGCACATAGTTGGTGCTCAGGTTGAAGGTGACTTGGCTCGAGGGCTTGTACATGCCCTTGAGGAAGACGGTGAGTTGGTCTTTGTAGTCCTTGGGCACAATACCGTCGCTGTTGGTGTAGGAGACCGAGGCATAGGAGTTGAACTTCTCGGTACCGCCCGAGATGCTCACGTCATATTTCTGGAGGAAGCCAGTGCCCAGGAAGTCGCCCACGTTGTCGTAGCGCTGCTCGTCGCTCTGCAGGTAGGGACCCCAGCCGCCACTGCCGCTGTTCTCCTTGTACATGCCTCTCACGCCAGGGGTGAACACGCGCTGTATTTGCGGCACGCGCATGGGGGTGCTGAACTCGACGCTTGCGTTGCCGTTCACCTTCACGCTGCCGTCGCGGGCACCGCTCTTGGTGGTGATCATGATCACGCCGTTGGCGGCCTCCTGGCCGTAGAGGGCGCTTGCTGCTGCACCCTTAAGCACGCTCATGTTCTCGATATCGTCGGGGTTGATGTCGCCCAGCGAGCTGCCGTGGCCGCGCACGGGCACACCGTCGACAATCACCAGTGGCTCGTTGTTCTGCCCATTGTTGATCGACGAGATGGCACGTATGATCACCTGGGTCGACGAGTTGGGTGAACCGCCGCCGGTCGACACTTGCAGGCCGGCCACCTTGCCTTGCAGGGAGTTGGCAAAGTTGCTCGTTCCGCCGGCGGTTACCTCGTCGGCGTTGAGCGACTGGACTGCAAAGTTCAGTTTCTTTTTCTCTTGGGTCTGGCCCATTGCAGTGACCACGACTTCTCCAAGGGTTTGGGCGTTATCGGTCATCACGATGTTGAGGCTGCTCTGGCTGCCTATTTTCACCGAGATGGGTTTCATACCCACAAACGTGATGTCGAGCACGTCGTTGTCGCTCGCATCGATCGTGAATTTTCCGTCGATGTCGGTGGTCACGCCGCGGGTCGTGCCATGCACGCGCACCGATGCGCCTATGACGGCTTGCTTGTCGGTGGCCGATGTTACGACTCCAGTCACCGTGCGGGCAAAGCCCATCACCGCGAAGATGGAAAATAACAGAAGCAATAGCTGTTTTCTCATAAATGAATTATTTAGTTGTTTGTATTACTGTTGTTAATGGTTAAATTTTCTTTATGCTCCATTAGTGATTCGACTTCGCTCCCTTTTTTGAAATCAAATCGAGTACAAAGTAAAGGCATTTTTTTGTTCTACGTTCTGTTTTTTTCTTTTTATTTCAAGTACTTTCACATTATTTTGTGATTAAAAACAATTATTTAGTTAATTGGCAGGGCCGGCGCTGCTCAGTGTACAGCGAGGCGGCTCACAGGGCACCCTTGGTAGTGGGCAGGCGGTAGTTGAACACATCGCGCCTTATGGCTTGCTTGAGGGCTCGGGCCAGACCCTTGAAGATGCACTCGATCTTGTGGTGCTCGTTGTCGCCGCGGGCGCTCACGTAGAGGTTCATGCGTGCGCTGTCGCTCAAGCTCTTGAAGAAGTGGAAAAACATCTCGGTGGGCATGTGTCCTATCATCTCGCGGCTAAAGCGGGCGTCCCACACGAGCCAGCTGCGGCCGCCGAAGTCGAGGGCCACGGTGCAGTGGCAGTCGTCCATGGGCAGCACAAAGCCATAGCGCTCGATGCCGCGCTTGTCACCCAGGGCCTCGTAGATGGCTTGGCCCAGGGCGATGCCGGTGTCCTCGATGGTGTGGTGCTCGTCGACATAGAGGTCGCCCTTGCACTTTATCTTCAGGTCGATGCCGCTGTGCCGCCCTATCTGGTCGAGCATGTGGTCGAAGAAGCCTATGCCGGTCGAGACTTGGCACTGGCCTGTGCCGTCGAGATCGAGCCACACGTCGATGCGGGTTTCCTTGGTGTAGCGTTGCACGTGGGCTGTGCGCTGGCCGCCTCGCAGGTAGTCGGTCACGCGTTGCCAGTGGGGGGCCACGACGGCCAGTGTGGCGTCGAGGCCGGCTTGGGCGACGGCTTGCCTGGCTTGTGCCACGTGGGGGGCGAGCAAGATGGCCCGGGCGCCAAGGTTGCGGGCCAGTTCCACGTCGGTGAGACGGTCGCCTATCACGTAGCTCCCGGCCAAGTCGTAGTCGCCGCTGGTGTACTTGCCCAGCAGGGCGATGCCTGGCTTGCGGGTGGGCTGGTGGTCGGCTTCAAGTGTGGTGTCGATGATGATGTCGTCAAATTTCACTCCCTCGCCCTCAAGGGTCCTGAGCATGAGCTCGTGGGGGCCAGTGAAGCTCTCTACGGGGAAGGCGGGTGTGCCCAGCCCGTCCTGGTTGGTCACCATCACCAGCTCGTAGTCAAGGGTGCGGGCTATGAAGGCCAGGCTGGTGATGACGCCGGGCAGGAATTGCAGTTTCTCGTAGGAGTCGACTTGCTCGTCGGCTTCGGGCTCGACCACGATAGTGCCGTCGCGGTCGATAAACAGTGCTTTTTTCTTATTTGTTTCCATAGTTGCTGATTGCATTGATGACGGCGTCGTTTTCCTGGGGGGTGCCCACGGTGATGCGCAGGCAGCCCAGGCACTGCTCCACACGGTTGCGGTTGCGCACCACGATGCCCTCGCGGCACAGGTGGGCATAGATGCCGTCGGCGTCGACGGTCTTCACGAGCACAAAGTTGGCGTCGGTGGGGTAGGTCTTCAACACTTGCGGCAGCCGGGCCAGCGCGTCGATGAGGCGGCCGCGCTCGGCCAGGATGGCATTGCGCCAGCCGGCCAGCTGGTCGAGCTTCTTGAGGTGCTCGAGGGCATATTGCTGGGTGAGGCAGTTCACGTTGTAGGGGTATTTCACCTTGTTGAAGAGCTCGACTATGGCTCTTGAGGCAAAGGCCATGCCCAGCCGCACGCCGGCGCTTGCCCAGGCCTTGGAGAAGGTGGAGAGCACAATCAGGTTGGGGTGCCGGGCGAGTTTGTGGCGCATGGAGGGCTGCGACGAGAAGTCGGCATAGGCTTCGTCGACCACCACGAGGCACCCTGCCTGGTCGAGGATGCGCTCGATGAGCAATGTGTCGATGGCGTTGCCCGTGGGGTTGTTGGGCGAGCACAGGAAGATGGCCTTGGTGTGCGGGGTCACGGCGCCGAGCAAGGCCTGGACGTCGAGCGAGAAGTCGGGGCGCAGGGGCACCTTGCGGTAGGCCACGTCGTTGATGTGGGCGCACACCTCGTACATGCCGTAGCTGGGCGACATGGCCACCACATTGTCGGTCTTGGGCTCGCAAAACACGCGATACACCAGGTCGATGCACTCGTCGCTGCCGTTGCCCAAAAAGATGTTGCCGGCCTCCACGCCTTTCACCTGGGCCAGCTTGGCCTTGACCTGGGCTTGCAGGGGGTCGGGATAGCGGTTGAAGGGAGCGTTGTAGGGGCTCTCGTTGGCGTCGAGCCACACGCTGGCCTGGCCGTGAAACTCGTTGCGGGCGCAACTGTAGGGCTCCAGGGCCTGGATGCAGGGCCGCACGAGGCTATTGATGTCAAAATCGGTCATTGCAAAACGCTTTTTTTTTGTATTGATTTGGTTGCATCTCTCACTTGTCAAGCCTCACGGCTACTGCCAGGCGGTGGGCCATGAGGTCTTCGGCCTGGGCCATTGTCTCCACGGTGTGGCCTATGCCTGCGAGGCCTTGCTTGGTGAGGCGCTGGAAGGTGATCTTCTTGGTGAAACTGTCGAGGTTCACGCCGCTGTAGGCGTGGGCATAGCCGCTGGTGGGCAGGGTGTGGTTGGTGCCGCTGGCATAGTCGCCGGCACTCTCGGGCGAGTAGGGGCCCAGAAACACCGAGCCGGCGTTGACCACGCGCCGGGCCAGCGCCTCGCACTCTTCGCAGTTGAGGATGAGGTGCTCGGGGGCGTAGGCGTTGACGTAGTCGATCACCTCGTCGAGCGTGTGCAGCACGATGATGTGGCTGTGGCCGAGCGACTTCTTTATCATTTCCTGGCGGGGCAGGGTGGCAAGCAACTCGTCGATGACTTGTGGCAACCTGGATGCCAGGGCCTCGTGGGTGGTGAGCAGGGTCGACTGGCTGTCGGAGCCGTGCTCGGCTTGTGAGAGGAAGTCGCTGGCCACATAGCGCAGATCGGCGTTGCCGTCGGCCACTACCATCACTTCGCTGGGGCCGGCTGGCATGTCGATGGCCACCTTGTTGTATTGCGCTTGCATCTTGGCCTCCATCACAAAGCGGTTGCCGGGCCCGAAGATTTTGCTCACACGGGGTATGGTCTCGGTGCCCCAGGCCATGGCGGCTATGGCTTGAGCGCCGCCGCTCTTGTAGATGCGGGAGATGCCGCACTTGCGGGCGGCATAGAGTATCGCGGCGTTCACCTTGCCGTCGCGGCCGCAGGGGGTGCACATGACCACTTGGGAGCAGCCGGCTATGCGTGCGGGCAGACCCAGCATGAGCACGGTGGAAAAGAGGGGCGAGTTGCCGCCGGGTATGTAGAGACCCACCCGCGTGATGGGCACTGCGCGCTGGCAGCAGGTGACGCCGGGCGAGGTCTCTACCTCGAGCTCGTGCATGCGTTGCGCTTTGTGAAATGTGGCGATGTTGGCGGCTGCCTGGTCGATGGCTGCCTTGAGCTCCTGGCTCACCTGGTCGCAGGCCTGCTGCATCTCGGCGGGGCTCACTGCGAGGTCGCCCAGTTGCACGCCGTCGTATTTCAAGGCCAACTCTCGCAGGGCCTTGTCGCCCTGCTCTCGCACCTGGTCCATGATGCTGGCCACTGTGTCGTGCAACTCCCGGGTCTCGGCCACGGCGCGGCGCATGAGCGCGGGCCACTGGCTGCGGTCGGGGTATTTTGTGATTTCTACTGTCATGATTCTGTCTTGTGTTTGGTTGTTGATTTCTTGTAGTATTTGAACTATGGCACCATTTCCTCGATGTTGAGCACGAGGATGCCCTCGGCACCCACGGCCTTGAGGGCGTTGATGCTGGTCCACAGGGTTTTCTCCTCGATGACCGAGTGCACCGAGCACCAGTTGTCGTCGGCCAGGGGCAGCACGGTGGGACTCTTGATGCCCGGCAGGATGGCGAGCACGGCCTTGAGCCGGCTCTTGGGCACGTTCATGAGCACATATTTTCTGGTCTCGGCGGTCTTTACGGCCTCGATGCGGAAGAGCAGTTCGTCGAGCGCGTTTTGCTTCTCGTCGTCGAGCTGCCTGTCGCTGCCTATGAGCACGGCCTCGCTGGGCAGCACCACCTCCACCTCCTTGAGGTTGTTGCTCACCAGGGTGCCGCCGCTCGAGACGATGTCGAATATGGCATCGCTCAGGCCAATGCCGGGGGCAATCTCCACCGAACCGCTGATGACGTGTATGTCGGCGTCGAGGTTGTTTTTCTTCAAGTAGCTGGCCAGTATCCTGGGGTAGCTGGTGGCTATCTTCTTGCCGTTGAACCACGCCGGGCCGTTGTAGTCGGCGTCTTTGGGTATGGCCAGCGACAGGCGGCAGCGGCTGAAGCCCAGCTTGCGCAGCATGTTGACTCGCTGGTGCTTCTCGAGCACCTCGTTGAGCCCCACGATGCCTATGTCGGCCGTGCCGGTGGCCACCGAGTCGGGGATGTCGTCGTCGCGCAGAAAGAGCAGCTCGACGGGAAAGTTCTTTGACGGCACAAGCAGCGTGCGTTTCACAGCCACGAGCTTGATGCCGGCGGCCTTGAGCAGCTCCATCGTCTCATCGTAGAGACGGCCTTTGGATTGTACAGCGATGCGTAACATTTTTTGTGTGTTGTGTGTGTGATAATATTTAGTCTTATTCTTATTGCAAAATGTGGTTGCAACTGCCCTATAAAAAATCAACCGACCTGCCTGAGCATTCTCAGAAAAGTCGGCTTCACTCGTTTTTAAACGCTTTGTGGTCTCATCGCCTCGTCGAGCAACAACCATACCTGGCCTTCCTGTGGGGAATGCTGCTATGGTGATGATGATGACGGTGTGTGTAAACCATATCGATTGTATCTATTTCGGTTGCAAAGGTAAACACAATTTTCTGAAATCGCAACACTTTTGTTTGTGTAGTTTAGGTCGTGCTGGCCTCACAGTGGCGCTTGCTACAGGCGGAAGGCGATGGGCAGAATGCAACGCACGTTGACCTTGCTGCTGCGCACGCGGCCGGCCTCCCAGCGCGGCATCTTCTTGATCACGCGCATGGCCTCTTGGTCGAAGGCGGCATAGCCCGAACTGCGTATCACCTGGATGTGGCTCACTCGCCCGTCGGTGCCTATGATGAAGCTGCACAGCACGCGGCCTTGCTGGTGGTGCACATACTCGTTGTAGGGGTACTCGCGCGTGTTGTTGATGTAGTTGACCAGCCCGCGCTCGCCGCCAGGAAACTCTGGCTGCACGTCGACTTGCTCAAACTCGTAGAATTCTATGTACTGCAGGCGTTCGGGAGACATGGGATTGACCTGCCCCACACGTCGTGCGTTCCGTTGTGCGTCGGCTGCAAGCGGAATCATCATAAACAATGAGAGGAATATTAACAGATCGATGCGTAATGCTTTTTCCATATATATCACCTTCGTTCTTGCTACGCCGTGTCGGGGTGTGACGCGTGTAGTAATGACCAAATTCAGGTACAAATATAATTGTGAATTTTTTATTGTCAATGATTTTTGCCCCCAATTTGAAAATGATTAATATTGTTTCATTTATTTTTACAGATTGCACTCCCACGGGCAAATGTTGTAAAAAAGTTTTAAACCATCATACTATTGCAGGGGGCTTTTGCGTTTATTAATCACAAAGGAATCGTGGCTGCATGGCCACGCCTTTTTCGGGTGTTTCAACACACACACACTGTTGAAGCACAATTGTTGCACTTTGGGCTTGCCCGTTGGGGGGCTGGCTTATGAAAATTGGGTAAAAATATAATAATGAGAATCTACTCCCGTCGCACAGTGGCCCTTGTCATCGCTCTTGCCGCCCTCGTTGCAGCCAGGGCCGACTCGGGCACCACGGCCTACGACTTTCTCAAGGTCACTCCCTCGAGCCATGTCTATGGCTTGGGCGGTCACAATATCACAATCATCGACGACGACATCAACCTGGTCGAGCAGAACCCGGCCTTGCTGGGCCCTGAATTTGACCACCAGGTGGGCCTCAACTACATGAAATACATTGGGTCGACCAATTTCATGGGCGCCCGCTACGGCCAGGGCATCGACGAGCACAGCGCCTTTGCGGCCGGCATTCAGTACTACGGCTACGGCAATCTCGACGGCTACGACGAGACGGGCACCCCCACGGGCACCTTCAGTGCCAGCGACATCAGCTTCTCGCTCACCTACTCGCACGACATCGCCGCCAACCTGCGCGGTGGCATCACACTCAAGTATCTCTATTCCAAGTATGACGAGTACACCGCCGGCGCCATCGCCGCCGACCTGGGCATCAACTACTACAACCCCGACAACGACTTGTCGCTCTCGGCAGTGGTGAGCAACTTGGGCGGCCAGGTGAAGAAGTTCAACGACAAGAAGGACAATCTGCCTTGGGACGTGCAGCTGGGCTACTCGCAGCTGCTGGGCTCGTCGCCCTTCCGCCTCTCGATCACGGCCTGGAACCTGCGCAAGTGGCACTTGCCCTACTATGAGCCTGCCGACAAGAACAATGCCAGCAGCGACCTGGTGAAGAAGGACAAGTTTGGCAGCAACCTCCTGCGCCACTTGGTGTTCGGCCTGGAATTTCTGCCGCAGGACAACATGTACATCGGTTTGGGCTACAACTACAAGGTGCGCACCGACATGAGCACCTACAATCGCAATTTCCTCTCAGGTCTGTCGATAGGAGCCGGCCTCAAGGTGAAGTCGTTCGGGTTCGGCGTGGCCCTGGCACAGCCCCACACTGGCGCCACCACCTTCATGTTCAACCTCACCACCTCGATAGGCGAGCTGCTGAAATAGCCGCCACTCGCGCATCAGGGCATGCAATGCAACAGCTGCGCCTCTTGAGCTCTCAGGGCTCATGAGGCGCAGCTAAGGGATGTGTGAGAGGTGGGCGCTGTCGTTAGCCCTTAGGCCTTGCCGGCCTTGGGCTCAATAGCTTTCCATATCGCAGCTGCCAGGGCGCCGCCCACCAGCGGGGCAACGATGAAGATCCACAGCTGGCTCAGAGCAGCGCCGCCTTGAAACAGGGCAGGGCCCAGCGAGCGAGCGGGGTTCACACTGGTGCCCGTGTAGTGGATGCCCACCAGGTGAATGAGTGTGAGGCTCAAGCCTATGGCCAAGCCGGCAAAGTTGTTGGTGGCTCCGTTGGTCTTGGCTGTGGCACCCAGCACCACAAGCACAAAGAGCGTGGTGAGCACGGCCTCGACCAGGAAACCGGCGCCCAGCGGCACACCGTCGGCACAGGCATTGGCCCCTGTGGTCGTGCCCAGTATCGAGCCCGAAGTGGCCGTTGTGATGGCATAGAGCACGGCTGCTGCCAGAATGCCGCCTATGAACTGGCCCACCCAGTAGCCCACGGCGTCTTTCACACTCATGCGGCCGCTGCACAGCACGCCCAGCGTGATGGCAGGATTGATGTGGCAGCCGCTTATGCCGCCTATCGTGTAGGCCATGGCCACCACAGTGAGGCCAAAGGCCAGGGCTGTGCCCACTACCGATGCGCTGTCGACGCCGCAGTTAAGGCTCACGGCAGCTCCGCAGCCCAGAAATGTGAGTACAAATGTGCCCACAAGTTCAGCTAAATACTTCTTCATTGTCGTAACTGTTTTTTTTTGAGTTAATGATTTCAGTTTTTTGCAATGTACTGTCGCCTCCCGCCTGCGTCTTGCAGGCGACGAGGTGGCGGTAGCAATGTGATAAGCAAAACTAAGGAAATATTTTGTTTTTTCAAAATTTTAAGGCCACATTGTGACTTATTGCAAGTTGGCAGCCTCCAGCCCCACCATCCATGAGTCCTGGTTGTCCTCGCTCAGAGCCAGCCGCAGGCTCATGCCGGCTGCCTGGGCATGGTAGCACCCGTTGTCATATTGCAGCTGCGTGCCATAGCGCCGCTCCAGGTCGGCCGCCAGCTCGCGGGCCAGGTCGTTGGCCTCTTGCAGGGTGCCTGCATGGCGATAGAGCTGCACCCTCGCGAGCCGCCCGCCCTCGAAGCTCATCATGCCCTCGTCGTATTGCCATCCGGCATACATGGGCTTGATGAGCACAATGTTGCCCGTCGAGTCGGTCTCGTGGGCAACGCCCTCCTTGCCTATTGTGATCTCGGCCTCACTCGCGCTGGCCACCCCCATCTCGCAGCCCATGAAGTCGCGTGGCTTGGGGTCGTTGCCGCCCCAGCCTGCTGCAGCCGCGGTCGCCACGGCCACAAGCACCAGGGTAAGGGTGATAAATACTCTTTGCATCATTTTTCTTGCGGTAGTTGCTTTATTGCACTCCAAATATAGCAATAATGCAGCACATGGCAAAATCCCTCCCGCCGTGCACGCGCCCTGTAGAGTTAAGTGGCAAGTGCAAAATTAGCTAATCTTTCCGAAGAACTCAATTTTGGGAGTTGAATCGCCCACCACAATACAACCCGAGACCATGGAAGTAACACCCAAACAGTGATATGTGATTATGTCTCTGCGGTGAAACAACGCAATCGGCAGAGTTCCATTGTGGTGGAACCCTGCCGATAGTCGTCGCGGTGGTGGTTGCCCGATGTGGTTACTTCATCACCTTGGCGCTCTTGCCGCCTTGATGCACGATGTAGATGCCGGCAGGCAGACCCTC
This sequence comes from Sodaliphilus pleomorphus, assembly GCF_009676955.1. Classification (GTDB taxonomy): domain Bacteria; phylum Bacteroidota; class Bacteroidia; order Bacteroidales; family Muribaculaceae; genus Sodaliphilus; species Sodaliphilus pleomorphus. The sequence continues at coordinate 2,256,262 of NZ_CP045696.1, forward strand.
CAGTCTGTCGCCCATCTTCACGCCATTCATGTTATACACATTCATGGGCAGTGTGTGGTCCAACTCATCGACGCGCACTTCCTCAATGCCGTCAGTCTCGGTAAGGTCGGCCTTGATATTGTAGAAATCCTTCCACTGGCTCGCCGTCTGGTATGCACTCAGATGTTTGGGCAGCACATGCAGGGTCCCGTCTTTGGGCACAATATAAAAGACATCGCTGCCCATACTGACCTTCGCCGGATTGGGATAGGCATCAATCCTCTTCAAGCCGCTGCAACCGAAGAACGCCCCCACGCCGATGGAGGTGACGGAGCCCGGGATGGTGACGCTCGTCAGGCCGGTGCAATTGGAGAACGCCCACACGCTGATGGAGGTGACAGAGCCCGGGATGGTGACGCTCGTCAAGCCAGAGCAATATTCGAAGGCACTCCTGCCGATGGAGGTGACGGGAAATGAGATACCACCAAAAGTGACCGACTCGGGGATGGTGAGGTCGCCTGTTGGCTTACTGCCTAACGGATAGCCCACTACCGTAACAGTTGTGTTGTCGTTATTGACGCTGTAGCGCACGCCATCAACCGTAAATTCGATGGCCGAGGCACTAATGCAGTTGGCAATAAATATAGCCAAAACGAATAAAATTTTGTGGAATGATTTCATATTTAGAAAATAGTATATGTGTATTTAAAAACAGGAGTTACATTCGAGCCATTATTCAACTGGCCGATATTGGCTTTTGTCCACGGTCGGATTGGATGCTGTCCTCTAAGCACAATGTCGGGGCGTCCCTTGGCGGTGGCGGTTTGATTGTTTAACCAGTTCTTGACGCGCCATGTTATGCCATGGCACAAACTGAAGTTATGGGTATTCAAATACTTGTGGGTATTTGTTGGGAACATTGATACAGGGAGCATATACTCCAGATACACATTGCTGTAACAACCGGTGTTCAGTAAGAACTGGGCAATGCGCAATTGCAACTCTCTTTCATTCAAAATCAATTGTTGATGTTGAGAAAGGAAAGACCTCAAGTCGGTTTCTACCTGTTGCAAAATACTTGGTTTAGATGGTTTTTTAGCCATAAGCAATCAGTAATTTCACGTCGCCATGCAGCCCGAGTGGTGGTGGTATACACGAAGAAAGCGTGGACTGCTTTATGCCACGCTTTGTGAGTTGAGGGTCGTAGAAAAAACCGTATACGCAAAAAGGGGAATAATAGTGCAGCATACGCCTATAACGTGGAAACCGCCGTGCTTTCCTCTTGCGTAAAATAAAGATGAAAATTTCCTACGTTTTCAACTCACAAGAATAAGCAAAACGCTTTCTATTACAACGATGTCGGTGCGGAATGTTGCCATTCTGCGTAGCAAATATAATCATTTTTTTTTGACATACAAGAATTTGACCCTAATTTTTTTTTTCAAAAAATCGCTGGAATTTGCTGGAATTTCAAGTATCTTTCCTAATTTGGCAGTCTGTTGTATTAACGTGTTGCCACACAATACTTTACATAGCAAAATAATGTAGCTAATTTTTCGGTGTTGCAAAGATTAATTAGCTATAAATATACAAATAAGAAATGAACTGTGTAACAATTCATTAGAAAAGATTTTACGCTCTAACTGTCAAAGTCCCGCCGTGCAAGCGCCCCCACACGTGTAGCATGGCCTGGCAGCGTCCAGCCTCGGCCTCGAAAAAATATTTCATCAAAAAAAACGCTTTTCTTTTGGAAATAGCAAAAAAAGCCGTATCTTTCCTAATTTGACAGTTTGTTGTATTAACGTGTTACTACACAATACTTTACATAGTAAAGTAATGTAGCTAATTTTTCGGTGCTGCAAGGATTAACCTTTGTTAACCTTTCGGTAGAACGCGTTCATCGCTGCTTTTGTGATTATCTGTTTGTTAACTTCCACACCGGCAAGCTCTTGCAGTTGGTCGGTGAGGCTGGTGCGCTGGAACATGGGCACGTATCCCAGTCCCTGGATTTGTCCGAAGCGCAGGTTCTGGAGAGTGTCGATCAGCTGGTCGACGGTCAGGGGGTGCTCCTTGTAGGCCTCGGGGAACGAGTCGGCCAGCTGCTTTTGCAGGAGCTTGAGCAGCAGCAGTGCGAGGAAGCAGACGAGGAAGTGGGAGCGGATGCGGTCCTGCCTGGAGAGGTAGACGGGTCTGGCCTCGAGGTGGGTCTTGGTGGTGCGGAACAGGTGCTCTATCTCGTGATGGAAGGAGCGTGCCTTGAGCACGAACGCGGCCTCGTCGTCGAGCGAGGTGGCGTAGGCGTAGAAGCCGTCGAGCTTCTCCTCCTGCCCTAGGATGTCGTCATTGATGACCATCTCGGTCTTGACGGCCGTCTGTCCGTCGTCGGTCTTGTGTATGGTCTCTATGTAGTTGAGCGGTGACTGCTGCGAGCGGCGCGGGTTGGCCTGCCCCCTGGCCACTATCTTCCTGGCCGCCGCGAGGCGCTCGGCGCGCTTGTGCCTGAGGAAGAGGGCGAAGTCGTGGCTGTAGGTGATGATGACCCTCTCGGCCCTGGAGGAGCTTTGCCATTGCCTGATGCGTCGCCCCCGGGCGTCGACGGGCGTTGCGCCGGGGTTCTCCCTGCGGGCCTCGAGCCACTGCGGGTTGAGGCCTTTCACGGTTTTGTCGACAAGTATCTCCTTGTAGAATGTGGTCTGGCGCAGCAGGGAGCTGTCAGCCTGGCCGCCCTCGCGCAGCACGTCCAGGTTGTAGAGGCCGCCGTCGGAGTACTTCTCGTGCAGCAGCCTGGCCTTTTCCCCGTCGGCGCAGTAGCCCAGCCTCCAGCCCCTGGGGTCGACGGCGGCCCGGCGGTCGGCGGCGGGCAGCGAGGGGATCGACTGGACGCAGATGTAGTCGCGGCCCTGGTCCATGTTGTAGCGCCGGTTGCCCTCCGAGGCCAGGCCGGCGTCGGTGGAGACGACGAACTCGGTCAGGCCGAACTTGCGCCTCAGCACATCCTCGAGCGGCTGGAGCGTGGCCTGCTCCGACTCGTTGCCCGGGAAGACCACAAAGGCCAGCGGGATGCCGTCCATGTCCATGAACATGCCCATCTGCACGATGGGGCTGGGCCGGTTCTCTTTCGACTTGCCGCGCTTGCGCAGCCCGGCCACGAGCTCGCCGGTCTCTATGTCCACCGTGTCCCTGTCGTTGTCCTCGATCTCGAAGTAGTAGTTGGTGCAGTCGTAGTAGATCACCCTGTCCCTGCGTTCCATGAACCTGGCCGAGCAGGCGTAGACGCCGGCCTGGATGTCGTCGATGTGGCCCGAGAGCAGGCTCAGGGCCCGGTACATGTCGGCCTCGCCGAACTTCGGGGGCCGCACCAGCCCCTGCGCCTTTCGCAGCGTCCTCTGCTTGGAGCAGGGGAAGAGCAGACGGCCCGTGACCAGCGTCCTCAATATCCCGTCGAGGTCGAACTTCGCCTTGCTCGCCTTCTTGATCTCGGCGCACATGCGGGGCAGGCCGAGCCTGTTGTAGAGCGGCAGCAGCATCAGGTCGCCGCCCGCCCGCAGAGGCAGGTCGCCCATCCCCACGGTCTGGCCCGGGTAGAAGTCAACCGAAATGCGCTCCCTGCCGGCCTTCTCCTCCTCGGTCATGCGGGCCGCCAGGTCCCTGACCCACTGGCGCGGGTCCTGGCAGCCGTACTTGCGCCTGATGTCCTCAAGCAGCCCCAGCCGCCTGACAGTCTTTGTGGTAGACTTGCCGTCGATGCGCACCGACTTCTGGATGTAAGCCCACGTGCCCTTCTTTGTAGTGCCGAATGTCGCCTTCATATCGATAATCCTTTAATGTAATAACTACTATTAGCTACAAATATACAAATAAAAAATGAACTGTGCAACAATTCATTAGAAAAAATTTTACACTCTAACTGTCAAAGTCCCGCTCGAAAAAATATTTCATCAAAAAAAACGCTTTTCTTTTGGAAATAGCAAAAAAAGCCGTATCTTTGCACTCGCTTAATGAAACAATTCAGCACAAAGCACTGGAGAGGTGGGTGAGTGGCTGAAACCAGCAGTTTGCTAAACTGCCGTAGGGGTAACCCTACCGCAAGTTCGAATCTTGTCCTCTCCGCCACACCAAGGGCAACAAGTTGCACAGCAACGGGTTGCCCTTGATTGGTTAGAAAACCATAGACGCTATATAGACGGTAGCAAAAATCGAAAGTTTCACCATTTGCATTCTTCACGAAAAAGAATGTAAAAAAAATGTGTGCAGCACGAAAAAAACTTAACTCACTTAGCGAGGTCCTGAAATTCACATTCCCTAAACTTCACACCGGCCCGAAGTGGTACGTTGACTTCTATGCCTACGACCCCGCCACCGACACGATGCGCCGCAAGAAGTTCCACCTTGATAACATCGGGAAAATCACCGAGCGTCGCAAGCGCGCCAACGAGATGATCGAGAGCCTGACCAAACTTTTGCGGTCGGGTTGGTCGCCATGGATCAACGCCGAGACCAACCGAAGCTACACTTTATTGGAGGATGCCCTTGAAAAATATGAGGCATACGTTGAAAGAATGCCGAAGTACAAGACCCGCAAGGCCTACACATCACGCCTGAACATCTTCCGCAAGTACAATGCCAGCCGCTTGTTGCCGATACGTTATGTCTATCAGTTCGACACGGCATTTGTCAGTGATTTTCTCGACTATATATTTTTGGATCGTGAGACCAACGCCCGCACCCGCAACAATTACCGCCAGTGGTGTGCATCGCTGGCGACGTTCTTCATCGAGAAGCAGTATCTCACGACCAACCCAGTCGAGAAAATCAAGGCCATTGCCGAGACCGGCAAGAAGCGTCAGCCTTTGACGGCGCAGATGCTGCACGAGCTGGAGCAGCACCTGCGTGAAGCACACCCTTATTTCTACCTTGCCTGCATGATGGAATACTACACGTTTATCCGCCCCGAGGAGCTCAGCCATATCAAATTAGAGGACATCAGTGTAAAAGAGCAGTCGGTTTACATCTCGTCTGCTGTATCGAAGAACAAGCGTGACGGAAAGGTAGGGCTCAACGACAAGATAGTAAAGATCATGATAGCGTTAAACGTCTTGACGCTCCCCAGCAATTATTATTTATTTGGGCCCAAGGTGTCGCGTCCGTGTGAGACCCGAGGAGACAGCGAGATGTTCAGGCGCAAGTGGAACAAGCTTGTGAGGAAAGGCCTCGGATGGGACGACTGCTATCAGTTTTACAGTTTGAAAGACAGCGGTCTGCGTGATCTTGCCAACGCCGAGGGCATAGTGATTGCTCGCGACCAGGCGCGTCACACCGACGTATCGACAACCAACAAATACCTGCAGGGGCGTGACGCACCTGTGCATGAGGAAATCAAGCACTTCAAGGGCAATCTTTAGTCCAGCTTGTAGAAATAGCCGGTCACCAATGGTGACACACCTTTTGCCGTGATGTTGTATTCAAGTTTCTCGCAAGCGAAACGCTGGCCATGAATGAGAAAAGCCCTCGTAGGCTTCAACACCTCATTGGAGATAAACTTGATGCAATATTTAACGGTGGTGTCGATGACCGTGCCGTCGGCGAAACTCGTGTTGCCGATTGTCTCTTTGTCTTGCAGTTGTTGGAGTGTTAAGAAATTATGCGCACTGATATGTTTGTTGCCGTATGAATTAGCCTTGACCTCGTAATCCGAGCATGGCTGCACCACCGGGTAGTCGCCGATGCAACTCAGGTCTTCGGTGGCAATAGCAGTCATCGATTCGGGGACGTATGCCACATACATTTTATCGACTTCGGATGCGCTGTCAACAGTAGTCTCACCCGAGATGAGTGACTCAAGGTCGGTCTTGACCGTATCGGCAGCGCGCACCAGGATCTTCTCGCCGACATCAGCAGGGCCTTCGATGGCCAGTATCGGCATCGGCACCTCGGCAACCTTCCGTTCATTGTAGTAAGTCTTGCCATTCTGCGTGTATGACGATGTGATAACAAATGGCACATTCTGCATGATTGTGGTGGCCGGCACAATCTTCAGTTCAACATCAATATCCTTTTTGTCGGGCTGACGCATGAGGGCACCGAACTGGTTGACCTCTTTGAAGTAGTATTCGGTGACATTGCCGTTGGTGTCCTTGACGGTGGCAAGAATAAACTGATGCCCTTGAACATTGAACAGCTTGTTTTTGTCGTTCGCCGAAGCACCACTGCGCAGATATGCCTGCATCTGTTCGAAAGTTGTGAAGCGATTATCTATAGTGGCAGCCCCAAGGATGTCTTCCGAAAGGTGATATTCGCTGTCCTCCATGCTAAACCCGATGTTGCCGTTGCTCACATCTTTGGTGTCTTCTTTCTCCACTTCTGACGTGTATTCATCAACAATATCTTCGATGGGCAGCGGTGTGTCGCTCCACCATGTCTGGTGGTTCACCAGCGTGCAGGACTTGGTTATTTCGTCAACCTCAACAACGATGCCCAGGAATCTCTCGACCTGTGTCAGGAACTCGTTCACAGTCCAGTGAGGCAGAGCCTTTGCGATGTCCACACGGTTGTTGGCCGTGACGATGAAAATGCGCCTGAACAAAGTGTTATCAGTATAAAGTCTTTTGAGGCCTTCAAGGTCTATCTCGTAGCCGACAGCGGACAGCACTTTGCGGATCGTGCGGCAGAGCATCGGCATGTATGATGGGCACACTTGCGGAGTGCCGTCAGATTTCTCTTCCTGGTTTTCCCATTCAAGACGGTATTCCGGGAAATAATATCCGTTCCCATTGCCGTCGCGCCCATGCATACGCATCACAATCTCGTTGCATAGCAGCCCGCTGTCGCAGTAACTGTTCCAAGAACTGTTAACATTGATGACGGGGAATGCTACGCCTCTATTGTCATAGGCATCATAACCTTGTGAATGGTCATAAGTCCACCATCTCTTTTTCCACCATTCAAGGGCGTTCTGTGCTTTGGACTTATCCTTGCTGTCCGGCTTATTGAGAAAGCGGATGTCAACACACTCAATCCAGTCAAGCACTGCTCGGTAGAATGCGGTGCCTTTCTCGGCCGGCTGCGGCTCGGGCTGATATGACAACTCGTGCATCCAGTCGCCGAGGTCGAGCTCGTCAACATAAAGCTCTGCCCCTTTGGTGTAGAAGTTCATCTCGCTGTTGCCGCCCAGCAGCTGCACCCTGACCGCCGAATCGGTGACTTGGTTGATGACCGCCTTGCCGTCGAGCAGCACCTTGTTATCGACACGCAGCACGGCGTGCAACTCACGGTATTCGGTCACTGTGTCAACCCTGTTGATGCTGCCGAAAATGGCACGGTTCTCGGCGCACTGCATCGGTAACTCAATGTCGTAGGTGTAGCTGCCCGTCTTGTTGAAATAGACGTTCTCACGCGTGAGTTTGATGGCCACATTCTCACGCAGCACAGCGGGCTTGTTGTCAAGTAAAAGTTCAATCATCGCATTCTGGTTTTATAAGCTATGAGCAGAAGCAACGCTATCATCGAGACACCGCCGAAGATCATCAGCGTCTTCTGCGCCCATGATAAAGTGCGCGGCACCTCCACCTCTTTTTCTATTGTCTGCGTGGTGACCACTGGCACCTGCACGCTGTCGGTGACGTGTACGGTGTCAACTCTCACCACATTGGTCGTGCCTTGCAGATAGTGCCATCGTTCGATGCGCACCGTGTCGCCTTGTACATAGTGGTAGATGCTGTCGCGCTGCACCAGCGTGTCACGCACATGGTCGATGCGCACGCTCTCAATCGTGTGCTCCTGCGTGACCACCTTGGGAACCTCCACCACCTTGTATTGTGTCTTACATGAGCATAGGGAAAGCAGCAGGACAACCATGGAGAAGATGATTACTATCACGATGCACATGCTTGCGCAGCCCTCGTGCTTGTTGCCGATGTCGTCGTCATAATCCTTGCTCATAGTCTTTAACCATTTAAGCCTGCGATATATTTCCCCTTGATGCATGTGAATTTTTGTCGCCTATTCATCGGGCTGTAACTCACGTGTATCCAATCTGGTTGCATCTTCCTGTTTGGATACTCGTTAATCAATTTGTCAAACGGCAACCCAAGTTTGATTATCAGGTCAAGCAACTTCCTATTTTCCTCAGGGTTGTCGCTCATTGCGTGTATGTCCGCAGCTTGCCCAAGCATGTGCTGGCTCGATGCCGCCCCGTGCACGGCCTTGTTGAGCTGCGGGCTACGGTAGCCGCTGGTCACGATGATGGGCGCGCCCCAAGCCTCGCGCAAGGGGTCGAGAATGTGCTCGACAAGTGTGGTGAGGTTGGCCTTTACGGCGTCGGTGGGCTCGTTGTTGATGCCCAGTCTTTGCGCTGTTGCGCTGTGCGTCAATTCGCGCATGGTGAAATGTTTCATTTGATAGTTCATGAATTTTTTTTGATTAATCTTTCTTTATTTTTTTGGTAATCGGTTGGCAATGGTTTCTTCAATCTCGCCCAGTTTGTGATTTGTGTAAAGTGTGATGCCGAAGATGCTGCCGCTATAGAGTAATGTTTGGCCCAAAACCCACAGTACAGAGTCATGAATCTCGCCTGAGGGTGGAATGATAAACCCTGCGGTGGTGATGCCAACGCCGAATGCGAGCATGCCCACCGCACTCCATGTCGCAACGCTGTCTTTCTTGTCCGATCTCATAACTTTTGCATTTAACTTTGCAAAAGTATAACCATATTTCACCTCATAAAAAGACACAACAATGACCTTCATCTTTGACACTGATAATTGGTGGCTCTATGAGATACAAGTGGGCAGACACTATCGTGATGACACACTGTTACCTATGTCCCGAGTACTTCGTAGTTTACGGTTGAGCCATAGAAATACTCCTCAATCTCTGCCATCAAGTCTGCTATGCCGATACTGTTTTGCAATGCAGACACATCTACCTTACGCACATCTTCTCGCACAGTGTTACGCTCCAGCAACTGCAGTATTGCCATTCCTGCCGAGTGACCCAGTTCCATCATCGTCTTTGCAAGTCTTGCGCTTGCTTGTGCAAGATGGCTCGCTCCATATGCCCTGCATCCGATAAGCACATTTTTGTAGCATGCTGGTATCATACATTCGTATGGTATGCCATTAGCCACGATATTGTTTACAGTGTAACTTTGGGTTGGTGTATGTATGTCAACATACCAGGTCGACAATGCTATAGCATGAGTATCTGTTATATTTTGTGATGTCGCTTGTGTTGCAAGGTCTGCTGTTGTAAGCATTCTATCACACTTTATTCGGTATGCTTCACGTATTCCAAGCATTTTTTGGATACGGCGTGTACTCCCTTGACTTAACGCAATTGCCCTATCTAGTCCGTCAGCGTAGTTCCATTCAAGAGATTTCTCTCTGAAAGCCTTAGCTGACATGCTCGTTGAATATGATTGGCTTTTTTGAGCAACATTTATATCACCAATCGAGTGATAAGTGAAGTTATCCTTGTTAAGCAAGTCGCTATATCTTTTGTATTTTGGATATGGGGCAACTTCCTCACCCGGCCAATAATTCCTACCTACAGTATAATATATTGGTTCTAATGTGTTAATGCCATCATGGTCGCCTGCGTATCCGCTCGGATATGTGGTTTCGTTGAACCTGTCTCGAGGGTCAGTGCCGATGTAATAGTCCACATCAAGCTTAAGGTTGTTGTCGTTGAGGAACAAGACACCATTCCCGCTGCAATCAATGAAGTAGTCAGCACATATCGTCTTTGTCGCTCCGTCAAGTAAAGAACGAATGATGATTTCGTCCACTTTGGAGTCTGCCGCTCTAGTCTCAATCAGTTCGTAGTTGGTCAGCACATCTATGCCGCCCTCGCTGATGTCTTTAAGGTAGCGGTCACCGACTCTAGTGTCCGAAAGCCATAGATGGTTACCCTTAAAACCGTTGATCCGATTTTTCTCATCGCTGAACAGAGCTGACCGCCATGCACGCTCAAAGTGCGTTCCCGAACCGACACCCGTGTATGGGTTGCCAGAGTTTGCGTATTTGTAAAAATTCAAAATACCGTCAGCATTCATATCCATCGCCAGCTCTTTATACCAATCTCCGAGCGGTGTGGCAATGAGCAATCCAACACCTGCGTTACAATGTGTGCCGCCCAATGTATCCAATCGCTCAACCAAGCAGACGCGATAGCCTTGATTGCGAAGAGCGTATGCTGCACCGATACCACCTGCACCTCCACCTATGATGCATACATCATATTTTGGCTTGATTTGGGCATCGTGTACTTGCTTAAAGTCAATTGGACGCATATAACGCCCATCATAATAGATGATGCTGTTTGGCATCACAACAAAACCGTCAATAGCCACACGAACACGTCCAGTGTATATCCAATAGTCACCCTTGACCGCTACACTTTTTGATGCGGCATAGAATGTGCTGTTGTGTTCCCATTTTCCAATTAGTCGCTTTAGAGTGTTGCGGTTTTGCTCTAGTATTCTAATGAGAAAAGGGTTGTGCAACACCTCGTCTATCGTTATGTCCGTCCCTGTGACATAAGTACCTGCTGTAACCGATACAGGGTAGTTCTCCAGTTTCTTAATATTCCCTTTCATGTCATTAATTTATATGAGACCCGTGTTTTGCTTGACAATTTAGATAGTTGCGCTGCACCTCTTTGTTGTTGAGAGCCTTTCCGTAGACACGCACCACAGCAATGTCAGCTGCAACATATCCAGGATTTGGAAATATCCTAACATCGGTGCCGCCAGTGCAACTGTACCCACCCTTGCTGTCATCAATGATGAGCTGACCATTGACATACAACTTCTGCAACTTATTGGCTATTGTATATACTATATGCACCAACTCCCTTACATCTGTGTGCGAGCTGTCGTAGTATGGCAAGTTTAACCCAGTTGTTGTTATGTCTGGATTTGCCGCTGGCCCATTTAAATTGATTTCTCCTTGTGGGGCGTACCGACATAAATTGACATACGGACTGTTTGGCGAGATGGCAAATGAGGACATAGCTATAATAGATGTTGAAATAGCACCAATAGTCGGTGTCGCGCCAGAGCCACTGTACTTACCTCGTATGCGGGCATAGAGCTCCACCGTGACAACACCGGCCGGAGCGCACTCTTTGAGATCCATTGTCAGTCCCTTGCCCGAAGTTCCCTCATACCATTGCGCTTGCACCAGTTTGCCGCCATGGATACCACCGTAGGGTGCTTTTGTCGCAGCATTTGCTAGCGACGCATTTAGAACTACCTGATGCCCTTTTGCCTTATCAATAATTTCGCCAGCATAGCCGTCCTCGTAGTCCGAGAAATCAACCATAGCCTCCAGCGAGTCTGTTACATACGAGCCATCGTTGACACCTGTAAAAGTAAGTGTCGTTGTCTTTGTTGTGTCGCCATAATAGGACACAGTGATTGTAGATGCGCCTTGTTGTAACTCACCGCTCAGTGTGTAATCCTTGGTCAGCTCTGTTGTTGAGTCCGAGTAAACTTTCGTAACGGTTATATACTTGCGCAATTCTTCTGTTTCTGTCCACATCGACACCTCGTTCACGCTACTGTTTGCACTAATACTTGCCAATGTAGCTGTTCGATGCAGCACCTCAACCGCAAGGCTCGCTTTTATACCGTTGTATGTTGCAATAAAATTCTGATTGCCGGCCTTCACCACGCCAGTAACTGTGAACTCGGTTAACGGCTCAGTGCTTCTGTCATCGTATGTTGCCGTCAGCGCCATCACATTTTTAACACCATCTAGCGACATCGAGTCATACACATCACCGATTACAGTCAATGTCAAGAAACGTATCTGCTTCACGCAATCAACCGACATTGCCTCGCCATGATCGATGTCTGTCCATTTTGCATCAGCCTCTGCAAGTCTTGCAGCCAGCACTTTCCCCATTTCCGCGGTGAGGGCGCTCACCTCACCACCTGTCGTCAGGTCGTTCACCAGTGCCACATCACCCAGGTGCACACCACTTTCCCCCTTGTCACCTTTTTCGCCAGGGGCACCATCAGCACCCTTGAGTTGTGCGCTTTTGTATTTTCCGCCAAGTGTGTCGCCGCCGGTGCCTACCCAAACATAGAGCACCGTGCCCAGCAGCCACCCTTTCTGCTGCTGCTCGGCGGTAGGACTCTCGGGCAGGTCGTCAGTGCTAGCAATGGCCACAAAGCCCTTGATGGCGTTGGCCTGCACATCGCCCAGCGTCTCGATCGTGTCGAGCAGCAGCTGTCCGATGCGCAGTGCTGTGTTTTCGTGCTCCTCGGTGGCATCGCGCACCACCGCGGCAGCACTTTTAAGTTCGTCTATTGTCTTTGCCATAATATTTATTTTTTTGTTTGCAAAATTACTAGCAAAGCTATGGCTATAAAAAGACAAAAAAGAGGATGCGCGTTAGCGCACCCTCTTAATCTCTATTGTGAGATAGGTCAGTATGGCAGCTCAATGTTCCTCTTGAGCTCGTTGTGAACATCAAAGCGCAATTTGCCAATGTGTTGCAGTCTGCCTACAACAATCGATGGGGATGTTTCGCAATCGTTCGCAAAAGACTTGATTGATGCTTTTGAAAAATCGCCATTTGCCACAAACGCATTAAACATGCGTTGATCAATCAATGCTTCAGTGGCAAAAGTATCAGCCTCTTGTTCCTTTTTAGCTTCGTTGCCATTATAGTCAATGTCTTCAAGGAATATAGCTTTTTTCCCATGAAGGAGAATATGTCCTATCTCATGGAAGAAAGTAAACCAAAACCTATCCTGGCTTTTGTAACGACCGCTCAGTTGCACACAAGGCTCATTCTGTATCCAGCGAGTTGAGCCACTGATAGGAGCCTTGGGCAAGCACTTAGTGAAAACAAGTTTAATACCGCATTCGCTGCAAATCTGCTGCAACTTTAATGGCATATCGTCACTGTCATCAAGTACAAGAGCTCTCATTTCGGCCAATTTTTTGCGTAACAGTTCGGGCGAATAGGTGGTGGCGGCATGCATCGACTGTGCCTGGAGTTCGCCTTGCCGAAGCCATGCCGATATGGCGTGAGGATTCTTTGTCTGCGACAGAGAAATTCTGAATGCCACTTTAAGTTGTTGATTGTAGTAATAGTCTTCCCAGGCCGACACAGAACTCACGGCAAAAAACCTGAACAATGTGTCAACCTTTTCAATTGCAGACCGAACTTTGGGCAACCACCCCAAAGCGGTCATGGCTGCAATGGGAAAAGATTTGCTCCATGCAACCGATGAATTCAATAATTTTTCACGCTTGATGCGTGAAAGATACTCGTTGTAGTTCTGCTGCTTCTGCATCCAGAAACGGGCAGGAATCGCTGTCACATTCTCGAAAGCCACAGCCATGTCAGAAGTGATGGAACTGGAACCTTTCAGAATTGCGTTGATTGTTTTCTCTGGTTTGCTTGTGCGAATGGCAAACTCCTTCACACTCATTCCTAGTTCCTCCAATTTCTCACCCAGGGTGATTCCGGGGTGATGTGCCTCGCGAGGCACAAATGGTGTACGTTTAGTAGTTGCCATAATTGATGATGTTATTGTTATTAGTCAATGATAATCTGCAATCTCAATAATGTCTATGATTTCTATCGCTGTCCAAACATACTTGCCGCTATCGTCTGTTGGAATGGGCTTCTCTGTAGGCTCAAATATCAACCGGAAAGGTTGATCCAGGTCACAAGCCCATTGCCCCTTTCTGTTACCGACAAGCTCATGATAGTGACCTGGCAGGTGGCGGGTGTCCTCAAGAGTCTCTGCGGCATACAAGTCATCAAGACGGGTCAACAATTTCTCGGATCGGATCCGCCCAAATGCCTTGAAAAGTTTTCTTTGATCTTCACATAATTTTTGCAGTTTTTTGCTCTTGAAAAATATTTTCATAAAGCACACGATTCAAAATTTGTTGCAAAAATATATAACAAATTTAATATACACAAAGTGTAAGTTAAAATATTTATTTATTTTTAATTAATTAACAGTCGTTGTTTATTTGGCGGATTCCAGAAGCAAGTGCAAAGTTACGCTATTTTTCTTTAATCATGTCTTTGGGCTTTCGAAATCCGTTTTTCTTTCTTGGCCTGTTGTTTAATTTTTCGATGATGCTCTTGACATATAGCCTTGAAATTCCCCTAAAGTCCGTCTTCTTCGGAATATATTGCCTGATGAGCCCGTTCATGTTCTCGATAGCTCCCTTCTCCCACGAGCAGTACGGATGTGCGAAGTAAACTTTCGTGTTAAGTTCCCTCGCAATGATTTCGTGTGCGGCAAACTCCGGCCCGTTGTCTGTCGTTATCGACCTTACAGGCAACCCGCTCTCCCGTATGAGTCTCACCACGGCATATGCCAGTGGAACGGCCTGCTTTCCCGTATCGAGTTTCTCCATGAGCATAAAGCAGCTCCTCCTCTCAACCAGAGTAACGATGGCACCTTTGCCTTCCTTTCCTACGATGGTGTCCATCTCCCAGTCTCCTATGGTCTGTCCATAGTCCGTTTCCGGTCTTTCGTCAATGGAGAGGCGGTTGGGAATATGCGCCTTGGTGGTAAGCAAGGACTTTTGCCTTGGTCTGCCTCCATGCCTGAGGTGCTTTCGGATGTTGTCCCCGTAATGTGGGGAAAGGGCCGCTATCCAGTTGTATATGGTTGACTTGGACACCGTGATGCCCTCTTTCTTGCCAAGCCATCCGGCGACTTCCTCCGGCGACCACTGCTCCTTACGGATAAGTTCAAAAACACGGCTGCGTACATAGGGAGCGATACGGCGATTGCCAGGTGTCCTGGCCTTGCGTCGTTTGACTTTCAATACGGCCGTACGTGCGTCATAAACGCCTTTAGCATTAGAATTACGCCTTCGCTCACGAGAAACCGTGCTTACTGACACACCAATAGTCTCGGCTATGAAACTAAGTGAGAATTTCGTTTGGAGTAGCACACTTATTGTGTATCTTTGCTCCGAGGTTAATTGTTTATACATCACAATACAAAATTAATTAATCTTAGGGAGGGGAACGAAAGATCTCCTCTTTTTTTGTATTGCTTAAGTTATCCGCCAATGCTCTTTGGGGGCTTCGCGCCCCCAGCCGCAAGGCAAACCTCCGCGGTGTTTTTCATGTTTTAATGCACCGCAGAGTTTTGCACTTCTAATTGGAATTAGCAATTTCTCAATTGCTTTGCGAGTGTTTTCCAGGGCTTCGCAGATCACTGCGGCGGCTTCCTCGCCTATCATGTGCGCCATCGTCTCCTTCATGCGCATCAGGCTCGCGAATAACTTAGGCGAGAACCAGTCGCGCTTCTCCCTCGCCTCGCCGCTGGTGTAGTAGCCGCCCCAGGCAGGACCCACCTTACGAGGCACGTACAGCCGGTGCTCCTTGCGGTAGGCGGCACCCAGGAATGGCAGGTCGCCGCCGTTGTCGTGGCGGTAGCCGTTGCCCACGCCATAGGCTTGATAGATGCCGTAGGCAAGGAAGCGCATCACGATGTTGGCGCTCAAGCCGTCGTGGGTCACGCTCTCGGTGAACGACCCCATCAGCGCACCCGTGCGGCGGATGTTCCAGTACTGCAGCTTGTCCTGCCATATTTGGACCATCAGCTTCGCCCAGTTGTCAACCCATAATTGCTGTTGGCGTTCTATCTCCTGTCGGTTCAGCTCTGCCATTCCGTCGCGTCAAAGGTTAGGTCAATAGGTTCGGCGACCTCTACCATGAAGTAGAGCCCCGTGCAGCCGTTCAGAAAATATTGCCCCAGCTCGCGGCTCAGCACGCTCTCGGTGCGCAGATACACCATCTCATTGCTCAGTGCATCCTCGTCCACGAGCATGCGCGTCAGCAGTTGGCGCAGCAGCGTGCGGCACTTGGCCAGAGCTGCCGTGTAGGTCGCCATGTCTTTCATCGAGTAGCGGTGCATGAGGAACACCGTCACCGTGCGTTTTTTGAACCACCCGCCGTTGCGGCCTCTGAACGTGGCACCGTCATTGGTTTCATCCACACAGAAGAATGCGTTGGCCGTGCGGAACTGCTGCAGCGGTCCCTGCAGGGTCTCGATGCCACTGCAGGTGCAGAACTTGAACTGCTCCTGCTGCGCCAGCTTGTTCTGTCGCCATAGCGAGCGGAAGTATTCTATGTAGTCAAAGAGTTGTCGTGCGTTCATTTCTTCTTCATCTTTTGGTTAAACTCGTCGGCCTCGCGGGCCTTGGCATCCAGCTCGGTCAGCGCACGCCACGTGTCGATGGCCAGGATCTCCGCCTCTTTGGTCACGTCGCCGCCTGTCAGTGCCCGGATTTGGTTGTTCATCACCTCCACCATCGCGGCTGCGTTGCCGCCGTCGCCGGGCTTGAAGAAGTTGGGCCACTGCGCCGAGAACAGCGTCTTCACCTGCGCCCACCATTGTATCACGCCCAGCTGCTCCCACATCTCCAGCCGTCCTTTCAGCCCGGGGTAGAGCAGCGACGCGAGGTGTGCCACCGCCTCCTCGCTCTGGTTCTGCAAGATGCCCTGGTAGCAGTTCTCACACTGCAGGTAGGTGCCGAAAGGAACGTCATGCAGCAGTGCCGGAAGGGCAGCCACGCCGCGCAGTCTGTCAGGACGCACGGGGTGGCCGCCAGGCTCATCCAGCCACTGTAGGGGCTCAAGCATGCTCGGCAGCAGCTCGGGGTCAAGGTTGAATCGTTGCGACTTTTGTTCGGTCGTCGGCACGCTGCACACCCAGTGGATGCCCTCACGCCTGATGATCTTCATGCCTGTCAAGTGCAGCAGCACAGCCAGCCGCTGCCGCCACGGCTCCTCGTTGCGGGCCTTACAGCGCAGCGCCATGCACAGCTCGCCCTGGCTCAACTCGTGCCACCCGGTCGGCACCGTCAGTCGCAGCAGGTTCTGCTCAACCGAAAAAGTAGCACGGGTCATCCTTCTCGTTCTTGTAGGGTTCAAACGTGTTGGCGGCGTAAGCCGTCGAGTTGGCGTAGGTTGGGAACGTGCGGATGTTGCCGTCGAGCCACTCCACCAGTTTCTTCACGTGGAAGTGGGCCATCGCATGGTCTTCGGTCACATCGGCGCCCACCGTCATCAGTATCTTGTGGATCGCCGTGTTCTGCTCAGCCGTGGCCGTGCGCAGACGCACAGCGTCGCACAGCTCATGGTAGAACTCCGGCGAGATGCAGTGCTGCACCTTTGCCTCGGCAGCCGTGATCTTCGGCCGCAGCTCGTCAAGCGTCGAGCGGTGCCCGTTAGGCACCCCGAAGTACACCAGCTGCTGACGGCCGTTCCACACCAGGCTGCGGAACACTTCCACCGCCACATGGGTCTCCACCCACTGCGCATTGCCACGCAGCAGGTCCAGCAGCTCATCGATCGTGTCGTCAAGGGCAAACTGCACCGCCTGCCGCAAACGGTTCACGCGCTCCGCACTCGCAGGAGCCACATTCTGGTTGCTCACCACGCCGAAGCCGTTCTCTGTCAGCACCAGGTCAAGGTGAGGAATCGCCAGCTTGTAAGCCGTCAGGCAAGCCATGCGGTTGCACAAGTTCAGCAGCGTCAGGTTCTCCTCACGGGCGGCATACAGGTCGCCGCCCAGCAAACTCTTCACCGCGGCCTCGCCCTCTCCCATCTGCTCGGCAATACGCTCAAACAACGTGTCATCGGGCATCACAGCACTCGGCACATAGTATTCAAATTCTTTACGCGTCATTGTTATCGTTATTATCTTGGTTCAGTGAAACTTCTTTGGCATCGGTCTTTTGGTCCAGTGTGGTCAGCATGATCAGCGGCACATCGGGCACGGCACGGTCTTGCCAGCCGTTGAAGTAGATGATAACCCAATGTACCTTGAGCATGATGTCGTGCCACGACTTTTCGAGGCTCTGCTTGAGCGTGAACAGCTCGCGCTTGTCGCTGCCGCTGTTGTTCATCTGCGACTTGCCCGGTGTGGCACCCACAAGGTTCGGGTGTATGTTGTCGCCATAGCAAGTCATGTTGGCCGCCTCCTGGATGTCTTCGCTCCAGTCGCCGCCCTCCTTGCTTGCGTCGATCACGTTGATGCGCACCATCCTGTTTTCTTTTCCGTTGGGGTCGATGTAGTAGCCCGTGATCCAGACCTTGCCGCTGTTCTCGATGCCAGCCACAAAGTTCTTGATGTTCTCCTTCTCGCGCTTGATACGCTCTGCTTGCTTCAGCGGGTCGGTGATGTTCTCCTCGTCGCAGATGTTATACCAGTAGTCGCGATGCACCTCCACTTGGTACTTTACTGAGGCGTGGTTGCGCAGCTTGGCTTTCTTGCCGGTGCCGATGAGCTTCTTGATGTCGAACCAGTCACCGCGGAAGATTGCCGTGTAGTATGGAACAGGGTAGTACTGCAAGCCGGGGGTAGGAAAACGCATCAGCACGGCAAACTTGCGGTTCTTGGTGCGCTCCTTGGTCAGTCCGTCCCAGCCAGGAGCCTTGCCCATTAGCACCTCCAGGTGCCCCAGCGGGTCTTTCTCGTCGAGCAGCTGAATCACCTCGATGTCCTTGGCCTGCAAGCCGCGCTGGCCGCGCCAGTTGGCATAGAACACATGGTTGATGCGCCCGCGGCTGTCGGCTTTCTCAAAGCGGCAGTAGCACGCCTCCTTGTGACGCACCTGCACAATCTTCTTACCGTCGCGGCTCAAGATGAGCACAGCCACGGCAAAGAAGAAGTATTTCATGTCGGTGGCCTGTTCCAGGAAAAACTCCGGCAGCGAGTTCTGGAACATCCATCGGCTCACGTCTGGGTCGGTGGTAGGCGCGCCAGTGGCGGGGTCGTTGTAGCGCAAGCCATTGCCGTAGCAGGTCAGCACGTTAAACAGTTTGTTCTGGCTCATGATCTCATCCTCGCCAATGAGCCGGATAATCTCAAACGGCAGCTGGTCGTCGCCGCCGAACGGCACATACTGGTATTTGCCGTCATACTGAGGCAGGTTGCGTACCGAGGGCAACCCGTCCTCGTCGAAGATGTCGGCCGAGCTGCCCACCTCGCTCATCAGCGCCGCCACCTTGCTCTTGCCCACGGTGAATATCTCGCCTTTGGGCAGGTTGATGTTAAAGTCTTCGCGTTTCATCTGTATATGGTCATATTGTTAATCTCGAATAGGGTCACATCGCGGAACTCACGTATCAAGCCGCTCTCCGGCAGGCGCACGCGGTGCGTGCCGCGCCGCCAGTGGCCGCCTATGCACACCGCGCCGCGGTAGTGCAGGATGTCGCCCGTGCTCAGCTTCCACAAGCGCAGGTCGCAAGGATAGCCAGCCTCAAGCAGCACAATGGCATCCTTGATATGAATTACGCCCTTGTTAGTTGTAGGTTTCATCGAATGTCTCGTCAAACAGTTTGGGAGTGCGCACCGGCACCAGTCGCGCGCTCAGCAGCGAGCTGCGGCGCCACGTCACCGTCATGTCGGCAATGTCGTTGTCGGCACTGGTGTGCTTAACGTCGACGGCGGTCACCACCACTTCGTCGCTGGCTACACCACGCTCGAGCAGCACCACGTCGCGGCTGCGGGCAAGGTCACGCGTCAGCGTCACACCACTGGGGCGCAGCGACCCCGTATAGCACTTGCGGGTGTCGGTCTCCTCCAGGTTATATAATCGCAGACGGCCGTTCACCAGTGCCGTCTCACGCGTGTATTCGGGGCTCTGCTCGGTCATGCCGGCAAAGTACACCGCCTCCCACGCGCCGAAGGCGTTGCGCATCAGCATCGCCACCTCGGCAGTGGGCAGCTGCCGCACACGGTAGGCCATGCGTCGCTCACCGCACGTCACGGTGTAGCCCACCAGCGTGCCCAGCGTGGTGTCGACAAACTGCGCTGCGCTCACATCAATCTCGAAGGGAGTGTTGGCGGTCATGCCGGTGGTTGCGACAGTCTTGCCGGCGGTCACCACGGCGCTGCCGTTCCAGTAGCTGCACACGGCTTGCACCGTGGGCAGCGTCGCCTCAATGGGAAGCATCGTCAGCAGCTCCTTGCGCCCCACAGCGGTGTCGCGCTCGCTCATCACCGTACTCAGGAAGAACGACGGCAGGAAGTCGGCGGCCGCCTCACTCACGGCCACTTGGCTTTGCACCACATGCACCGTCTTGCTCACGCCGCTCACCGTGATGGTGAATGTCGCAGTCACCTCCATGATCAGCGGCGACAGCAGCTTGCGCAGGTGATACACACGCACCGTGCCGCCCACAGGGATATAGGTGCCGTTGAGCAGCACCGAGCCGTCGCTGGCGGTGATGCTCACCGCCACATTGGCGGCAGCCGTCACCTCCAGCACGTCGAGCTCGCTCACAAAGTGCCAAGAGCCTATGTCGTTGAAATTAATCATAGTGCAAAGTTATGGTCAATATTGACCAGCTAAAAAGACAGTCAGCACAGACCGCGGGTGCGGTCGCGCAGCTCGGCGATGAAGCGTTTCACACTCGGGCAGCGCAGTGGATGCTCACGGCGGCTGTCACGCTTGCCGCATGCAGTGCAGTGGCGGCACAGCACGCGGGCAAGCACGCTCGGCGGCACGGCAAGCCACGTCTCATCGGTCGCTCTTCGTCTGCTCATAGCGCTGCTTGTATTCATCGGTTGTCAACTTGCGCCAACGCCACTCGCGGGCAACAATGGCGATGAAGTGAGCCCCGAACACCACCACGACTACCAGCACAGCCAGCAGCACCAGGCCCAAGATAATTTTAAGTATTATACCCATAATTCAATAATTTAATATCGCAAATATATAATATGTTATCGAAACCAAAAGTAATTTATTGGTTAAAGGTGACTACTAAAGGTGCCTCATGTCACCATGGGCACCTTGTAGCGGTCAAAATTGACTATTCAGGGTCGGGAACTTCGCCGATGGGCTGCAGCATCCATTCCGGATTCGCGCTGCTGCGGTTGAGCGAGTAGCCGTTGAGCACCATCAGGCGCGACACCTCGTTCAGACTCACGTCAACGATGTCCCCCAGCAGCGCACGGATCATCATGCTGCTCTTGTTGTCTGGGCTATGGTCGTCATCGCCGGGCATGAAGCCACGCAGCCACATAGCCACCGGGATGATATTCTCGTCGAAGCCCACGCTTTGCGGGTCGTGGATAAACGTGTCGAGCGTGTCGAGATAGTCTTGTCGGTTCATAGTGTCACCTCCTTTCCGGTGCCGGGGATCACGAGCGTGTGGGTAGAAGAGATGCAGAGGTAACGGCCGTAGCCATCGACGATGCGTTGGCAGCCCAGGTAGGTGCCCATTTTGCGCCAGCGTCCGTTGCAAGCGGTTGGGCGGTAGTGGCAGGTCAACTGCGTTTTGCGTGCGGTAGCCAGGCGGTCTGCACGTTGGTGGCACTCGGCGAGCGAGCCGGTAAAGCTGGCCAGGAGAATGCCATTGGGCTGGCGCAGCTCAAAGTCGTAGATATTGGTGTTGGTTGTAGTTTTCATTGTTCGTCCTCCTTTCTGGCCTTGACGAGGCCTGAGTAATCGTTTTTGATAACGTGACTGTCGCCGAATTGGTCGATAAGGCGCATGTGCCCGAGGAAGGTGCCCAGCTGCTCCCAGCGTCGTAATTTTTCGTTGTAGGCATAGAGGCTTACATTGCCCATGCGTGTAGCAAGGCGGTTGCCGCGCAGGCGGGCGTCATGGAAGGTGCCCACAAAGTGATCGTCGAGTGTAAAGCCGCGGCGCAGCTCGAAGGTGATTTGCTTAGTCATTTTTCTGCCTCCTTTCTTTCGATGCTCCAGTTGCCCCCATCATCCTCGACGAGTGCATCGCCAACAGCGGCATAAATGTAAGATACTTTAGCAACTTTTACCTTTACCACGATTTCGTTGTCGCTACGTTTGCCGATCCCGCGCACGCACGGCAAGGCAAGGATGTTGTCCCAGTGCATGCCATCGATAAATAACTTCCTTTTCATTTTTGGCCTCCTTCCTTGATGTTGATAGCTGCGCCTATGGCCATGTGCAGGGCCCAGGCGGTGACGGTTGCGGCCATGATGGCGGTGTAGCGGCCTGTTGCGGCATTGACGAGTAGTGCCGCGAGGGCGAGGCTGAGCAGGATTGCTCCGATGGATTTTGAGGTGAAGAACTTGCGTGCCACCGAGGCGGCTGCGCTGATGGGCGAGCAGGCGTTGACGCGCTGGGTGCTCGCTGGGGTCAATGATTGCGTTTTCATTGCTTATCGTAGTTTGACTGTTATGGGCAGAAAAAACGGCTGCCGTTATCCCGTCGTCAAACTACGATAGTTACCCCGAGGAGCAAAAATCTGGATAAGGCAGCCGTGTTGGGCTGGGCCGGTGAGGCAACAAAAAAAGCCCACCGCTTGATATGTGAGCAATATCCGCTGCTCATCGGGATAGCACTGCTATCGTAGTTTGACGCTGCAAAACTACGACAAAGTTTTGTACTGGCCAAACAATTTCAGTCAAAAAGTGAGTTTTGCTGTCTGATTTGATCCATTTCGTCCATCGTGCCTAACACTTTCGGGCGCAGTGAGTTGATTTTCTGCCGATGTTTTTCCATCTTCATCGGGTCCATTTCAATCAAGTCAATGTAGAGCGAAATCAGACGCAGTTGTTGATCTCGCGGGTGCATGGCGAAACGCTGCTTGATGTCCATAATGATCTTACTCATTTCAGGCTCAATGGCATCAAGGTCTTTCTGTGCTTCGGCCAACAACTTTACCCTGCTCTCTGCCAGGCTCTTGTATCCTCGGCTTGTGTCAAGATCCAAGTGCCACTTCAGATTGTCACGACGCATGCGCTTGAAGCGGTAGTCGTTAACCTGTTCGATGATTTTGATGATTTCAGTCTTCTCCATAATGCAGGATTTGTTTGAGTTCTTCTTCGTATATTAATCTTATCTCATGACCTTTTGCTCGTAATTCTTCAATTTTTTTGATTTTTGCCGGCCCGGCTTCGTTGCCCATTACTACGACTGTGGTTTTGCGAGTTATGGCGGTATTGATGTTCGCGCCCAGGGCTTGTAGTTGCTTGCCCAGCTCGTTGCGGTTGGGATAGGCTCTGAAAGTGCCGGTGATAACCACCGAGGCATGGAAAAATGGCGTATCTTGGTTGGAGACCTTTTCATCTTCAAGCGGCACGAGCGTATCGTGCTCATATTTTTTGTAGGCAAATTGTTGGATTGCCTTGTCGATGCTGCCGTGAAAGGTGTCGGCCATGACGTCGCCTTGATAGGCGAGCAGCACCTCTGCGCAAGCTATAGCATCGTCAAGGGCATCGTGGTGGCAGCCCATGTTGATATGATAATACCTGCAACAATCCTCGAGCGACATTTTTGTTAGTTCGTAGGTGCAAATATTGTTCTCGGTGTTGATGCCTTGCAGGCCGTAATACTGCATGCAGCGCTGCAGGATATTGATATCGGCCCCGCGGTTGTGACACACGATAGGGAAGTTGCCGATGAACTGTGCCATGATGGGGAAAATTTGCGCGAATGTTGGAGACAGTGCAACCATCTCTGGAGTGATGCCGTGAATGTTGGAGTTGTTGTGCTCTCGGTTGTCAGGGATGGGATTGATGAGCGAGTAAAACTTTTGTTGGATGTCGTGGTTGACTACTTTAGCCATGCCCACTGCACAAGCGCTGGTGCGCTCGGCCGTCATCGTCTCGAAGTCGATGGCCACAAAATTAAGTACCTTATCCATAGAAACCATATAATTGAGTGTACAAAGATACAAAGAATGGAGTGGCAAAGTTTTGGAATGG
Organism: Sodaliphilus pleomorphus; assembly: GCF_009676955.1. Lineage (GTDB taxonomy): Bacteria > Bacteroidota > Bacteroidia > Bacteroidales > Muribaculaceae > Sodaliphilus > Sodaliphilus pleomorphus. The sequence continues at coordinate 2,279,944 of NZ_CP045696.1, forward strand.
CCAAAATTTTTCTCAAGAAAAGTGGGAAATATGTTGAAGAACATATTTCAGGAGCCGTCGCGGATAGATGGTTTCTGAGGCGATATGCTATCGGTTAAAGATGGGCCATAGCGGCTCGGGTTCTTTGAAGGCTTCATCGAGTGCGGCGTGAAGCGAGGATATCCGCTCGGGGTAGCGTTTGAGGGCAAATTTCATTGCACGACTATACACCGGTTTGCTGACAGCACTCATCTTCGGCTTGTCAACGCAAAGCACAAACTGCGGATGGTTGGCATTTTGATATGAAAAATCAGTAAACCACACACGCACCACGCCATCTCTGACCGCAATCTGGAATGAGTAATACATATTGTCGCTCGCAGCCGCAAGGAAGAGATGTTTGATGCGCACATAGTCCTTGAAACTGTCTTTCGGTCCAGTAAACACAATGCGGTCATCTTCCGCATGAGTCTCGGTAAATGCCCATGCCATGTCGCGACGGCTGTGCAACCACGTCTTCACCACTTCGGCAAGATCCTCCTTGGGTACGCCATCATAACAAAAAGTGCTGTCGATGCGCAATGGCACATCTTCGGCCCACGACGGCAGGGCGAAGCACAGCACCAACAATATATTAACGAGAAATCTGCACATAGAAACGATGGGTTTTAGATGTTGCAAATGTAAGTCCTTATTTTGGACTACGCAAATATTGTCCACAAGAAATCAGCCTGCTTCACAGCAAGCTGACCGTCAAACCATCATAACGATGGCACTCTTTTGATTTCTATGTGGTGGCAAAGGTAATGCTTATTCCTGAATTATCAACAAAATATTTTAGATTTCAACAATTTATTAACATCGAGCATAAAAAAGCCTCCCGTGGGTGGGAGGCCGGTGAGTCAGGCCTTGTTGTGCTGAAAGGCGGTGGCGGCGAGGAAGATGCCGCCCACCACCGTTGCGCCCAGTTCCTCGAGGTAGTCAACCATGGTGGCGAAGCTTGTGCCCTTGGTGATCACGTCGTCGAAGATGACCACCTTGCGGCCATTGAAGAAACGGCGGTCGAACTTGAGGACTTGCACCTTGGAGATGGTTTTGCACACCTTGTGCTCGTGGATAGCGAGGCGCTCACCCTCAACCTTGATGTGCTTGTAGGCGTTGGCCATCTGCGTCATGCGGCACACCTCGGCGGAAAATTGCTCGTAGCGCATCTGTGTTCTCTCCTCGGTGCTTGCAGGTATGCAGACGAAGGTGCAGTTCTCGAGGTCGGGCATCGACTCGTCGAGTGTCGTGCTGACCCATCGGGCGACTTCACTTGAAGTGGCGGTGTCGCCATCCTTGAATTTCCACACCTTTTTGCGGATGCCCCAAGCCTTGCCATCGGCCTGAATGGTGGTGGGGATGTAGGTGTAGCGAGCTACCATGAAGATGTTGTTGTTGTTCTCGAAAGCGGAAGTGTTTGAAATGTGTATCATAACATAGAAATTTTGAGAGTGAATAAAATTTTTTATTTACACAGCATTGTCACGAGCCGAAAGCGCGAAGCCGGCAAGGTTTTCTGGGCTAAATACTACCCGCAGGGGTGGAGATTTCGGCCGAAACAGCGCATGACCTTGCAAGGCCAAAGCCAGGCCGTAGCTTTGCGGTGTAAAGAAAAAAGTGACTCTAAAAATTTGTTATGGCACACATCAGGCACGACGCGAGGGCAACGCTACATCAGGCAGCACGCCACACCTCCCGCCACATCAGGCGGCACGGCACAGGGCACGCAGGGAGTGGAAATCAAGGCGACACCACCAAGCCCGATGGGCGGCCGACACGAATGCCCAGCCTCCGAGAACCGCCCCGTCGGCAGTACCAGAGGAGAGAGCAGCGCACGGCAATGCCGCAGGGTGTGCGACGCTGATGGGCGACTACATGCCAAGGTCAAGGGGTGAGCGCGAGAGGGGAGCAAGACCCCAAGATGCAAGTCTGTGAGGCAGCCGTTCAATGTCGCATGGTGGCACGACGACGCGCCAAGGGGCGAGCCACGATGGTTGCCGCGAGGAACAGCAACAGTGGTGAGCGGCACCGCCGCCACCGCCGCACAACAATGCCACCGCCCCCATCCACAGGAGGCTTGTGCGAAATGCAACAGTGGCGATGACCGTCACGGCCACCGCCACCTATCAGTTACTATATAAACGTTGAAATTAAAATATTTATGAGGATTGCATAACTACCTGCGTGGGTTGTCGCGCATACGCTGGTAGCGTTGCCACGTGCGGTCGAAGCCCCGCTCACCATCCATCACCATGAACGACTCAATGCCGTCGGCAAGGCGGCTGTTGAGCTCGTTGATGGCTGCCGTCTGCTGCTCCATGGAGGCTGCCACCAGCTGCATCGAGCGATCCTCGCGTGCTGCGGTGCGTTGCTGGGCGGCGGTCATGTCGCCCAGTATCGCACCCTGGCCCAGGGCGCGGCTCACATCCTCGCTGGTGAGCGAGCCCACGGTGTTGTTGCGCTGTGCTTGGTCTATCAGACGGAGCACCGGCAGCAGCTCCGGGTTCGCTACCGCCTGGTGGTTGGCGACAAACTCGTTGGCATGCACCACGCCCACCTCGCGGTGGCTGTTGCCGTCGTGCCCCGTGAAGCCACCCTCGTAGTAGCCCATTTGCTGCACCTGGTGCTGCTTGCGGATGGTGGCAATCTGCATGGCACCGGCTGCAAGAGCCATGCTTGCCGCGACAGGAGCAATGATATAGCCTATCGCCGGAATCTTGGCTGCACTGGCATAAGCATTAATCGCAGCCATTGCTGTCGATGCCACGGCTTGCGCCATCTCCATCGCCATAGCACGCCGGTCATACTTGGTCTTGATAGCAGCGACATCTTTCTGCTTCTGTTCCTCCAGTTTCTTACGTTTTTTCTCATTGTTGCCAGCAGCTTCGATTTGTGCATCATAACTCTTTTCAACTTTCTTGACTTCGAGGTCACGGCTGGCGTTGGCATAGTCGGTGTAGGACTTGATGCCCGCGTTCATCACCGCGAAGGTTGCCGCCGCCATGTCGCCGATAGACTTCAGCTTCTCGGGTAGCGTGGAGCCCAGGTTCTCAAAAGCCGATTTCCAAGTCTCGACCAGCGTGGTGACCATGGTCGCCCACTCGTTGCCCTGTCCGCTGATGAGCTGCACGATCTTGTTGTGGTAGTTCTGCACGATCTGCCACTTTCGGCTCTCGTAGTCCTCTTGGTCAATCAGCCCCTGGTTGTGGGCATCCTCAAGCGCTTTGAGTTGTAGGTCATAGTCATCCTTGGCATCGGTGAAGTCCTGGTTGGGTGCTTTCGTGCCGGTCTTGGAGTTCACCTCGTCGCGGTACTTGCGACGGATGGCAGCCTTGGCTTCCTCGGCTTCCTTCTCCTTGATGATTCCTTGCTTGTGCAGCTCATCGACAACAGCCAGCTCGGCATTCATGCGGTCGATAGCTCCCTGTTGAGAGTAGATATATAGCCAAGCAGCAAGGTCTTCCTCCTGTTGCTTGCGCTGTCGCAGTTCCTCCTCCTTGACAGCCTTGTCAAGAGCCTTCTCGGCATCGAGCCACTCTTTGGAACCCTCCTTGTGGATTTTCAGCACCTCTTGCAGGTAGTCAATTTCAAGCTTCGCACGGCGGTCATTCAGCCACCTCTGATTATGGAATGCTTCTTTATTGTCGGGGTTGTAGAACTCCATCTCGGCATCGAGCTTAGCCTGGTCGCGACGTTGCTGAGCAGCGGTGATTTGTATTTGAGTCATCTGTTGCTCATGCTTCGTTTTAGCTTGTTCAAGTTTCTGGGCATCCTTGGCATAGTCATCGCTCTCGGCTTTGCCAAAAGCCTCATAGGTGTCAAGGCGCGAGTTCCAGAACTCCTCTTCGATTTTAGCCATGCGATCAAGGTATTCATAATAACCGAGTTCACCAGACTTATACAACTGTAGTGCCTCAGTCTCGGCCTTGGCACGGTCTTCGACAGTATCTTTGAGGGCTTGCTGATATTCTTGTTTTGCCACACGGTCGGCAAGCCGTTTGGCTTTTGCAGCATCCTGCTCCTTCTTGCGTTGAGCGGCACGAGCCTCGCGCTCCTTCTTCTTGCGTTCCGCTTCTGCTTTTTTCTCCGCTTTCTCATCAGGAGACGTGAATGTAGAGCCGCCACCACCGCCATGGGAACCGCCAGAACCACCGCTACCTGACCCGCCAGAACCACCAGTAGGTGCGATGTTGCTTCTTGGCGAGGCAGGTCGGCCAGTGTCTTGTCTATACCAGTCTTTTCCATACTCATCCTTTAGAGCCTGCATGGCAGCATTGGTATATTTGAGTTTGTTGTTGACACGATCGAGCCGTGATTCAAGACCACGCAGCGTGGCCGCATTGCTGGTTTGTATAGAAGCGATAGGAGGGGGAGTGCTGCTCTGTGTGGTGGAATAGTTGTAAGGGTTCTTGGCGATTTGAGCATTTTGTTCACGTTGGCGAGCTTTCTCATCCTCGATTTCCTTCTCGATCTCCTTCTTCTCCATCACATAGCCGGCACGCTCTTTGCCAAGTTCTTTGAACTTCTCTTTGGCTCCTTCCACCTCATAAAGGCGAATAAGGCTATTGATGTAGTCATCAAGAGCCTGTTTGGAAGAACTGAATGCGCGTGTAGTAGCGTCAATCTTTCCATTAAAGCCAGGGATGGTTTTGTTCAGTTTGTCAACCGCTGCCTTTTGATTCTTGTAGGACTGCGAAGTATCATTAGCTGCCGCAATGAGAATTTCGAGTTCAGTCTGCTCATCCACAATTTTTTTGCGGGCTTGGTCACGTACATCATTCAGTGCTTCCTCAGCCGCCTTAGCCTCGTTAAGACCTCTATTGTGGTCAATAAGCAGACCAATGACAACGCCAAGTGCTGCTATAACTGCGCCCCATGGATTGGCGGCAATGACTGCCCACAATCTTTTAAAGCTAGCGACAAGCATATTATTCCAGAAAACTTTGAGTTGGTCAGCGATAACGGCAGCGTTTACATAAGCGGTGTAAACGCCGATTGCAGTAGCCGTAGAAATAATAGTACCTGCATATTCACTGATAAATGAGATTGTCGCAGACAGCACACGCATCATTGCACTGGTGCCTGTGATGGCGTACTTCATGGCCGGAGCCAGTTTCTGCCCCAGCTCCACCGCCATCTCGTGGAAGCCTTTCTTGGCTTTATCGAGTTGAGCCTGAACGGTGTTGTTCTGGACATTATACTCTTTTGTAACCGACGTACCCTCTTTGAAAGCCACGTTGGCTGCCTGTTGCTGCTGCTTCACCATGTCGATGTTACCGGCAAGTGCGGCGATCACCGCGCTGGCGCGTGCTCCATCAGTGCCCATGGCATCGAACACAGGAGCCAGCACGCTGATGTTGCCCAATTCATGCAGTCGGGAGAGCAGCATCAGCAGAGCCTCGTTGGTGTCCTCTTTCAGCACCTTACTGAATGCTTGCAGGTCCATGCCTGTCGCCTTGGCGATCTTGGCAGGATCCTGGAACAGTGTCATGATCAGTTGCGAGAGAGCCGTGGCGCTCATCTCCACCGCCTGACCTTGCGAGTCGAGCACGGCAGCGAAGCCCATGAGCTCAGGGATCGTCATGTTAGCCTGCTTGCCCACGCCGGCAAGGCGTTGGGCGAAGTCAGTCAAGTAGGGAGCCGACGCAGTGCAGTTTTGCGACAGTTCGTTGACCACCGAGCCCACGGCAAGCAGCGACTGTTCGACCCCCAGCCGCTGTTTGTCGCCGAAGATGTCGGTCAGCTTGGAGAGCGTTAGCGTAGCCCCCTCACCCAGATCATCCAGGGCCACATTGATTTGGTCGGCAGCCTTGACGAAGCCCAGCACATCCTCTTGGCTCTGCAAGCCCAGCCTGCCCGCCTCCTGTGCCAGTTTGTTCAAGTCCTCGCGGCTTGTGCGAGTGTCCATGCCCTTGAACGCCTCGTTGAGCTTGCCCACTTCGTCGGTAGTCATGCCGGTGAACTTACGCACATTAGCCATTTCGGCTTCCATGTCGGCATAGGCCTGCACCGCTTGGCGTGCTGTGAACACCAAGCCCGTGAAGGCTGCGGCGGCACTGGCGATGCTCATGCCCCACTCATTCACCTTGCGGTTAAGACGCGAGAGCAGCCCCTCGTGCTCACGCATCTCATCATCGACGGCACGGATTTCGGCCTTAACACGCTTGATGGCTTCGACATGCGCTTTCCACGCTTTCGAGCCACGCTCCATGTGGTCAAGGTCTTGTTTCAGCTGCTTGAGTGTGAAGCGCAGTTCCTTTGGCGAGGCTTCGTTAAGCTTCGCCAGCGCCGCTTGGCACCGAGCCGATGCCGTGCGGGCGTTGTCCAGTTGGCGCGAGACCTTGTTGATTTCCTTTTGGACACTTGCGAGCCCTTTCTGGTCGCCGGCAGCCTCGAATTGCTTTTTTTTAGCTATGAGGCTGTCCATCTTATTCTCCAGCTCGGCAATCTTGCGTCCGGCAGGTTGGTTGTTCACGTCAACGCTGACCGTTGCTTGTGTAGATATATCAGGCATAAAACTTGTTTTTGTGCAAAATTAAATCTAACTCACGGCACATAAAAAGACCTTTTGTGTGCCTGTTCCGCTCTCTCCGCAGGAGGTTTCATTCGTGGGTCGTAGTAGTCTCTGAAACAGGCTGAACAGGCTGTTTTAGATACGACCCACGAGGGGTAAAAGCGAATCCTTTCGCTACTACAGCGAGCAAAACCCTTAGCAAATAGGGTGTTGCGAGCGGCCGATGGCCGCATTCTTGCGGTCAGAACGAAAGTTCTGCCCCCACTGCCCTACGCCGCCGAGCCACTTACCACCATTGAGCCAGCGGAATATGCCAGCGGTCACTCGCCCCGCGCGTGCGGGCACGGCTGCGAGGTCACGCCGGTCACTTACCACCCATCAGAACGATGAAGTTACATTGATAGAGTGCGTTGACTGCGGGAACTTCTCCACGCCGATGCACAGCGTGTCGAAGGCATCGCTGCCGTCGGTGCGAGCCTCCAGCTTATCCTCCTCGGTCTCGGCGAGTTTCTCGCCTCGTTTGTCCTTGCCTCCATTATAGACACCTGCAGTCTGCACCGACACGAGCAGGTCTTCGTTGTTCTCCCGGTTGAACATCGGTCGCAGTCGTGCGTGACCCGCGAGCATGCGGTTGATGAGCAGCTGCTTCTCGATGTGGTGCATGGGCCTACCCAGATACACATCACGCACCCTCCACCCACGTTTTTTAAACTCGTTGATGATGACCCAGCGGAAGTCTTCCTGGTTCACGGCATAGTTAGAGCCAATGGCAGTGGAGTCGTAGTAGAACACCACCTCTCGCCGCTTGTGGTGGCGGTAGTACTGGCAGAAGTCGTCAATCAGTTCGGGCAGTTTGCGCTCGAATTTGACGAAAAATGACTTGAGGATAAGCAGCTGCGTCTTGCGGGGCTGCCCCACCACCAGCCAGTTGATATTGGCGTTATAGTCGAAGGCGATGCACAGCGGTTGGTTGCGGTCGACATCGGCATCAGCCAGCGATGACGGTTCCTTAATCTTGTCGAACTGATACTCAAGGTCATCGAGGTAGGAGAAGTTGGTGGCACTGTACTTGTTGTTCTCGGTCATCGAGGAGTAGAAGCCGTCGCGCTGAATGCCGATGCGCTTGCACAGCACGCTGGTCTGGAACGTGAGCGGTGGAAGGTCACGCTTCAGCTGGTTGATGAACGCCTCGCCCAGCACCTGCATGTTATAGATTGTAGATGCCTCACGGTAGTAGGTGGCCACCGAGCGCATACGGCACAGGTCACGGTTGAGTGTGCGCAGCTGTGAGCGCAGCCATGCAGGCACCTCGTGTCCCTTGGCCGTGATCGCAGCAATCTTCTGCTCGACGCGCCACACCTCATAGACCGTGCCTTGAATCAGCTTAATCAGTTCGGGGTCGCACTTGTGTTCATACTCCAGGAACCAAGAGCCTTTCTTAGTTACCGGCATATCACTGGTGATAAGCATGCCGTGATGGAAGTAGTGCTTGCCGAAGTACTGGCGGTTGCCGCGGTTGGCCGGCAACGTCTCATCCTTCAGCTGCTCGAAGTCGATAAACTTGGCTTCATCGATGTCGAGCGCGTCGTAAGACTGAGAGTTCGATGTGCCGCTTCGGTCCTGGGATATGATGAAGCCAATGCTGCCGTTGTAGAACGACAGCACATTCTCATAGTTCTCAGGACGGAAGATAGGCTCCGGCCAATGCCACGCCTTAGGCGGCTTGATGCCGATGCACCAATGCACGTTGCGCAGGTAGCCGAGTTTCTCCCAGTGCACCAACATCGACGGCAGCGTGTTGGTCAGCGCACGCTTGCAGTTAGGCGACACGATGCCGGTGATAGAGCCCGGCATGCGCTGCATGTTGCGCAGGTTCCACAGCGCGTGGATCAAGCCCTTGCCCAGCGCACGACCGGCGCAGAGGATAGTGTCCTTTGCGCCTGTGTATATTACCTCGTTCTGGATGTCGTTCAGGTAGAACGGCTGCGGATCAATCGGCTTCATCGGCTTCATCGGCTTTAGGTTTGAAGATCTCGTCCTCGTTGAACTCCACCGTCTCAAATTCCACTTCTTCGATTTCCTCGTTCCAGTACGAGGCAATCTTCTTCTGAATCTTCTCGCGAATGTTAGGCACCGGTTTGAATCCAGCCACCGACGGGTCATCAGTCGGCTTGAACGGTTGGATCATTATCTTGTCGAAGCCGCGATCGACAAGGTCTTCTTTGTCGAGCTGGGTATATTTTGCATACTTGTCGGCAGCAGCCACCATGCTCTTAGCATCGCGGTTGATGCGTGCCATCTCGTAGGCAGCGCTCACCATCTCGATGAAGCGGTAGCGGTGATATTCCTTGGTGGACTTCTGCAAGTCACCCAGCAGAGCCTTCACCAACCGCAGGTCGGCGTAGGCTTGTGTGGGTTGCAGTTCATACACCTGTTGGATGTATGCCACCAAGTCACGGTCTTTGGTGAGCGGGAACTTCAGCCAATAGTTGTAGATGTCACGCAGTCTAATCAGATGGTGTTGCGTGACTGCTGGCAGTCCAGCTGCTTCCATTTTGCTGACATCAGCAAAAAGATAGTCTTTGGCTGTATCGAGAATTGCCGGTATCATAGATCTTCGTCGGTTTGCATATCGCGCAGGTATGCCGATGTGAGCTGCACCGCCAGCGGGGAGCCCACTTCGGCCAGTTCAATCTCCTGCTTGCGCAGTTTGTGTGCCGTCTCGGCTTTGGCTTTGAGATAGACCCGACGCACCGGCGATGACTTGTCGTTGATGGCCAGGCGCAGCATGTCCTCATTGAGGTCAAGCAGCGCAGCCATCTCGCTGATGGGCGTGAGGTCACCCGCCAGCTCGGCGATACGGTCGAGCATTGGTTGGTCAAAGCCTGTCGAGAGGTAGTGCAGCAGTTTTGAGTTGTAGGAATCCATGTGCGATGTATTGATAGATGTCGTTGTTGGTAGTGATTATGCCGCATTCCATGCGGTTGCCCTGTGTTTGGTTCTGCGAAGTGACGATTGTCACATGGTGAGAATCGTTTTTGAGCAGCACCACTTTGCTGTGGTTCTCGCAGAGGAACACAGCATCGAAGACCGATTTGATGAAGCCGGCAAGAAGTACCGTTTTTCGACTTGCCTTCAAGTCGAGAAACAGCGAGCAAGACTTTACCAGGCCTTCGTTCTTCAGTCGGTGCAAGCGTCTGATGAACGCATCGCTTGTCGAGAAGGTCGAAATCACCAGATCAGCAGGACCGATTTGCCGCAGAACCTGGTCAATCACGTCTGCAAGCTGCAAACGGTTGTCGAAGTAAGCCTGCAGGGGCGTGTTCGCCAACGGTTTCAGGTGATTGACCTCACGCCTGGGCATCGTCATTTATGTTGATGCCCAGAGCCAACAACTCTGTCGTGACGGCAGCACCCACGATGCCGCCGGCATGACGGATTGCTGCGACACTGTCAAGGATTTTCGCCTTGGCGGTGTCGGTTTTCTCGGCATTGTCCTGCTCAAGTGATTGGGCAAGTATCTTCTTATACTTGCTTAAAGTCTTGCGAGCGGCGTTAATCTTGCGAGCGGCTTGGTCATCGGTGGCGTTGTCTGTCGCGTCCTGTGCAGCAGGGCAAGCGTCAGGCTCGTCGCCGATGACGAAGCCGTCATAGCGTTCGAGATTAGCGCGGTACTTCTTGTCGGCTTCATCCAGTATCTTCAGATACTCGTATCGGTCGCACGGCTCTGCCCGCTCCATGGTCTTCAGCTGTTCAAAGACATTCTTGATGGTTTTGTACAGCTGAAGGTTGTTGTCCCATAACGCTTGCACTGCGGCAGGGAGTCGGTCGTGGTCCTCACGTCGGCCCCTGGCGACCTTAGCCTCGGGCAGTTCATCATCGGTAGATATGACTGCCGGAGGCGTGGCAAGCGTTTTTTCAGCTGCAGGAATCACTTGGGATTCAAGCCTCATGACGTCGTCGCGCGTAAGGCCGTCGAGGCGGATGCGCAAGTGTTTCCGCAGCTCGTACTCCAGTTTGTCGGCGAACTTATCTGGCCGACGCATGATGTTGGCATAGAGTAAGCGGTTGTTATTAAGGCGCAGCAGCATCAAGGCGCCAGCCGCGATGTCGCGTTGGTCGCGAGGCGAGTTAAGCCAGTCGGCCAGTTGAGCGGTAAAATTATGGTCCATGTGATTAAGAGGAATTAAAAGGTCGGGCGGTCCAGGCTACTGAAAGACTGGGTGCCCGACCTGTGAGGGTTGGATTGCTAAAGAGGAACGTCAATCTGATGTTGCCACCGAGCCGTCGGCTCCGTTGATTTTGCCTTCGGCCGTTTCGATCTTGCCAGTATAATACGGCGAGGGCATAATGTCGGTCACGGTAACCGTGATGGTTGTGCCGCTGGCGTCAGTCTCAGAGCTGCCACTCTCCTGAGCCGGTGTCGTGTTCGTTTCGAACATGGCATTGCCCAGCAGGCGGTATTGCCCGTCGCGTTGCGGCCAGAGGTAGACCAGGTCGTCGGCATTAGCCTGGCGGCAGAAGGCTGCGGCCTCTGCATTGTTGCCAGGGTAGCGGAACTCGCCGGTGTTTTTAAACGTTTTGCTGGGTGCGTCGCCTTGCGACTCACTCTTAACACTCGACGAGCTGGCCACGATGTCGATTTTTTTCCACTTGCTGTCAGCCTTGAGCACGAAGTCAGATTTGATGATAGCGAGGTCCTTCATCGAGCCATCGCTGGGCACAGAAGCCGGAGCCGACGGGAAAGTCACGATATCGCTTTTTGCGATATAGTAGATGTGCGATCTCAGGCCAGGGAGCACAGTAGTGCCCTTGCAGTGCACAAGCGACTCATAGAGTGCGGTCGCAGCACACGGGTTGGCAGTTGTAGTAGGTGTAGGCATAATTCTAACTCCTTTCGTTATTAAGCGGTTTTCAGTTTGCCCACGAGCAGGCGCTCGGGGCTGATAGACTCAAACTGCACACCGAAGAACATGGTAGCGATGAATTGCAGCACAAAAGCCTCATGCTTCTCGATGGTGATGTTCTCTTCTTCGCCCTCTTGGTTCACGCCCACGAGCATGTTCCCTTGTGTGGAGAGATGGATGTAAGGCGAGTTGGCCTTGTTGTACAGAGGCACGAAGCTAACATTCTCAAAACCCTCAACCACGGTCTTCTTGTACTCGGTGTTGTAGGGAATAGCACCCACGGTAGACTGATAGTCTTTGAGGTAAGCACGGTAGATGGCTGGTGAGCAGAACAGCTTCACTTGCTGACCGGAATCCACGAGTAACTCGCTCGCTTTCTCACAGAACGCCTTGAGCTGGTCAACGGCGTTGTTGGCGGTGATAGCCTCGGTAAACTCAAAGAGGTTGCCGATGGTGGTGCTGATGGTGGGCGTGGTAGCTTTGATTTCACTAGTGGTGATGGTGTCGAAGCCGTTGAACAGATCGACGCTGGTGGTGCCGTCGTCGTCGCGCACAGCATCCCAGATGTGCGACTGCAAGTTGCCACCGAGTTTAGCTGTCAGATAAGAGAGCACGCGCAAGGCGATATCCACGTTTTTCAGATTCTCACCTTTGGTGATGGCAGCATCATAGATGCTCTTGACAACGCTGTTAGGCGAGAACTTCTTGACCACGCTACCCAGGAAGGTGTAGAGCGTGCGTCCCTTGATGTTCATGCCATCGTTGTCAATACGGGTCTCGCTGTAAGGGCCCAGCTCGATGTTGCCAGTAAGCTCTCCCACACTCTCAGCGTAGCGGATGCCACGGCGCAGCGTCATGTACTGCAGGGTCTCCTGCATGGCATGGACGGGCATCTGCAGCAGCTCGGTGCGGAATTTGTGACCGCTCAGCTGCAGTTGTTCGGGGGTGATTGTCATTTTTCCCATATTAAATGAGGTCTTTGATTTGGTTAAACATTTCTTTGCTGTTCATGGGCCGGTTATCGGCCGAAGCCTCGTCAACCTTTGCCGTTGTGTCGGCAGGAGCCTGTTGCAGGTTCTTAACCTGTGCTTCCAGCCCTGAGATAGTTTTGTCGCGCTCGGCGATGGTGTCGGCATCGGCCTGATGTTGCGACTGGAGCTCATTCAGGCGGTCTTCAATCGCCTGCAGTTGGTCGGCGGTCAGCGTTGCGCTGCCGTCGGTGATGGCGATTGCCTCCAGGTTGAGCAGGCTCGCCACGTTGGTAAACTTTTTATCCATGATTGCGAGTTTTGTGCTGGTGTCATCACACGCAGCGAGTTTATTCTTTGGAGTGAGCATGTCCTTGATTGCCTTTAGGGATTCAAGGACGGTGTGAAAGCCGAAAGCCGTGCTGTCGGGTTGGATTTCAAGCCCTGTGAGCGGCAGCCCTGCGGCATTGAATTTGCGGGCGAGTGCGTTGGTCATCTCGGGAGCTACGTCATCTTCAGCGATTTCGTCGATGAAGCCCCAGTCAAGAGCCTCCTGCGCGGTGAGCCATTTACTCTCCTTGAGCAGGTCGAGCAGTTCTTCCTGCGAGTGGTTCTTGCAGCGAGATGCGTACATGGCGGCGAGCACGCCGTCAATCTTCTCATTGTCCTCCTTGTTTTTCTGCAGCCTGTCGATGAGGGTCTGCAAGTCGGTGGCATTCATCTGCCCCCACTCAAAGACCTCGTTGCTGCACTGGTGGACGAGGAACAGCGCATACTTGCCCATCACTATATGCTTGGCTCCCATTGCGACCACAGTTGCCGCGCTTGCCACGAAGCCATGCAGGTGAGCGGTGACATCGCCGTGGTCGATAAACTGCTGTCTGATGTCAAGACCATCATCAAGGCTGCCGCCGAGAGAGGAAATCTTGACATCGACATGCTCATCTTTGTGGCGATCCAGCTGGCGGCGTATGCTCTGTTTGTCAGTGCCCAGCCACCAGTCGCCGATGTAGTCGTCAATAATGATTTGATAGTACATAGTTAATTTATTTTGTGCAAAGTTATTGCGACCTTTTTGAAGTCAAAAAGACCAATTAAGCCTTGATTTCAAGCAAATCGAGCGGTGTTTGCCAGCTGACAGTAATAATTTTGCCACTTGGTTCGGTCGCTTTGTCCGGGTAGTTGTCACTGACCGTGGTCACCGGGAACGGCTGCTCATTGATGCCTATGAGATATTGCTTACCCTCGACGGTGGTCACGCGCCAGGCCAGTCGCCGATGATCCACATGAAAATCATCGGTCGTGTGAGCGGTGAGTTTGACGGACGTCAAGCGGCTGCCGTTCTCCACGTTCTGCGACACAACCACTGAGGCGAGCCCCACCAGGCACAAATCTATGAAGTTGCGCCAGTACTGCAAGCTCACCTCATGGTCGCCAAGAAGCACCATGTTTTTGAGGTAGCGAGTTTCAATGAACTCAACTTTGATGATGTTTTGAAGAAGTTGTTGCATATCTCATTCTGTTTAAGTTTGTTCGCAGTTGTGCAGGTTTGTTCGCGTTTGTGCAGGTTTGTTCGCAAAAACCGAAATCGTGCCTCAGTGTCCGTCGTTTTTTTCACGAGAATTGCTTTGCAGGTTGATGCCTTTTTTAGTGTAGGCATCCCGGATGCGGTAATACTTTTGTCTGACTGTCTCCACGCGATCGAGAGATATACCGTGCATCTCACACCAGGCAGCCACCCGGGTGTTGATGCCGATGTTGGTGTTCTCGATGCGTTTGAGGTCGTTCCACAAGTTCTGAATGAACAGGTCCATGATTGCCTCATGCAACGCTTTTTTGCCTTTCACGCCCATGTAGTTATATGATGAAGGTGGTTTAGCCTTGCTGTCGGGGATGCAGATGGCGGTATCGCCTACCGATGGAGCATCAGGCAAAGTGTATTCGGGCAACTTTTGGATGAAGGTACGTATCACCGCGTTCTCATTCGAGCCAGTAGGGAACACGACAGGGTTGCCCAGCGAGTGCGCCAGCCACTCGGCCAGGTACTTCTCAAGCTTGATATATATCACAAACTGGCTCATATAGAGTACAAAAATACTAAATATTTTGCTGATTACAGCAATGTATTATCGAAAACAATAATTTATCTGAGATAAACATGGAGTAGCTGCAACACGCGCTACATTTGCCTACAACAATGTAATGTGTTGATTGTATGAAATTTAACAAAACTACATAACCCTCAAAATGGGACTACATGTGTAGTATTTATATATGATTTGTAGTAAAATCTAAAAAAAATAGTAAAATGTAGCTGATTGTAGCAGGTTGTAGGCAAGTTGTAGCATAGCTAAAGGCTTGAATATTGGCGATGTAGCCTTTGTAGCGCATGTAGCAGACGAAACCGCCTCAAAAAAATAAAGTTGTCGTTTCACGGCAAAGAAAAGCCCCACGGCGATGAAGCCATGGGGCGCAGTCTGCAATGGTCGTCAATGTGTCCAATCAAACGAGGCGCAGACTGGAAAACTCTTTGCCGAGTTGGTGTATTCCAGCCTCGATTTTTTCTCCCCCTCTCGCGCTCACCCCTGGAACAAATCGCCCTGGGTCGGTTCGGGTCGTGGCTCCTCGTAGTCTTCTTCTACACCACCAGTCACAACTTCGAGGTTGATGCCGTATGTGTCACGCAGCATGGCATAGTCGAAACAATAGGCACGGTCAACGCTGTCGGTAGCTTTCACCTTGTCGTTGCCGAACTCATCCTTTTCGATGGTCGTTTCCTGGCGTCCATCGATAATGTTCTTGAAGCGCACCGAGCGTTTAAGTCCGATGTAGGCTTTAGACTTCTCAAGATAGTAGGCAAGCGTCTCGGCCGGCAGTGTGTTGTCGCCAACCAGCTTGCCATTGCGCTTGTAGAGCATGAAGATGCGGCTCTTGCGGAGCAGCAGCACCGGTTTAGGCTGAGCCCACTCGATGACATTGGTCGTGTCGCATTTGAAGCGTTGAACATATCTGATTTTGAAGTCGCTGTCCTTGAAAATCTTGCCGTCTTGCAGCAGGTATGCCACCACATTCCAGAAGCTGGCCAGTTCATTGCTGGTCTTGCATTCGCTGTTCTGCAACAGTACATGATCTACACAGATGTTCAGCATCTCACGGTAGGTCATAGGCAAGTCGAGCACACCGGCAAGTGTTCGGAAGGCAGCCAGCGGCACGCACCAGTTGCGCAGAATGCGGTCTTGCACCTCCTCGTGTCGCGTATTCTCAACGATGTCGCTCAGTGCGGTATTGTAATTGCCGGCAAACTCCGATTCAAACTTAGCCCGGTGTTGCAGGATTTTGAGTGTGATGTGAGACAGTCCACGTTTGCGGATATCCTTCAGCTCTTCAAACTTGCGTTTAGCCTCAGAGCTGAATACACTTTGGTTAAAAGTGAGAAAAATGACACGTGTAAAGAGAGCGATGTCAGCGGTCGGCATCTCCTGTCCGCTCAGGATAACTCCACAGTCTACCGATGTTATCTCACGTTTTTTGTCGCGGTCCATGTTCATGCGGCTGCGGCCGCTGCCATCCCAAAGACCCTTGAGAAACTCGATCTTCAGGTAGTCGATATCATTCTTGTATTCATCGATATGCACGAGCGCGTTGGCACATTGTGCGATAACGTCGGCCAGGGCTGGCACCGTCGAGTTCTGAATGTTAGGAGGCGTATTGTCGATGATAAAGAACGACATCAGCGAGTGTCCCAGCTCGCTCTTGCCGCTGCCCACCGGCCCAAACAGGTTGAGAATAGGGAACGACTTGGTGTAGCCAGCCACCACGTCGCGGAAAAGCGTGGCCAGGAGGAAGCAGATGCCCACCTTGCCATTGTCGCCAAACACATCGATCAGTTTCTCGGTGTAGTCGTGCAGCGAGATGCCTCCCAGGGCGAGGTGCACAAAGCGTCGTTCGAAGGCAAATAGTTTCGTTTCGTCGCGGTAGATGCGGCTATTGGCTGGGAGGTAGTAATTGCCCAACTCTTTGCCGAGCCTCACGATGCCATAGTCGTCGGTATCATACCAGTTGCCATTATAGAAGCAGCCGTTGCCCCACGCAAAGAAGCCCTTGCGCTGCCACCCCAGCTGAGTAATCTCGATGGCGGTTTCGGTTTTCTCGTAGAGGTACATTTTCAGTTTAGTGAGATGTTCCTCCTTGGCCAGCCAGATGAAGTTGCCCAGCCCCTCGACCTTCTGTTTAAACTTCTGTATAGAGCACAGGTCCTCCTGCTTGAGTTCAATGATTTCAGAGTAGTTGCGGTAGTTGGTGATGCGATAGAGGCGTTTAGGCCACAGCGGGTCCTTGATATGGAACATCGGCTCCATGACGAAATTGCTCCACTGGTATTCTCCATCCTTGCCTATTGACCAATAGCAGTGGCCGCTCTCGTAGAAGCCATATTTTGCGAGTAGTTCCTTGTTAAGCATCTGCGCCTTGTCGCCCGACACTTTTTGCTCTTTATTCGCTTTGCGCGCGGCGGCCAATGCAGACTTCCACAGTGCTTTGTCGGGGTATAGTTTTTGCAGTTGTTTGAGCAGCATCTGCACCTTGACATCATCTTTTATGATAGCAAGTAAGTTTGCTATCTCTGTGACGACTGCGCTTTTGTCCTCGACCGTCTCAGCCGGTTCAAACAAAATCTCTCCATACCAAACGACAAAATCTTTCTCCTCAATCGAGGCCAGCACAGCTGCGCTGGTGATAAAGCTGTCGGGGTCACGCTTCTCATCGGCCAGCGGCGGTATTTCTCTAACGGTAACGCCCAGTCCGGCCCGCAGCGCTATCATACCGTTGGCACAGACAAACCTTTTGCCTGCTCCCATCTTTTCGCCCCGTTTCGGAGGGTCAGCGTCGGGAATAAAGCACACCCGGTTGGCATGGCGTTTCAGTTGCTCAAAATGAGCAGTGCTCCAAGCCCCACCCAGCGAGGCCACCGTGTTGGTGACACCCACACTTTGCAGCTTGATCACGTCGGGCGCACCCTCGACGAGAAAGAAAATATCCTCTTTGCGTGCCGTAGTGATAGCGTTGTCGATGCCGAAGATAGTAGATTTCTTCTCGTAGACCAAGCTTGTAGGGCTGTTGATGTATTTAGCCTTGCTTTCGCCCAGAGCTCGTGCGGTAAAGCCGATGATGCGCCTGAAGCGGTCGCGTATGGGGATCATCAGCCGGTCGCGGTAGAAGTCGTAGATTTCGCCGTGCTCGTCGCGTCTGAGAATACCGAGCTCGACCATCAGCTCGATAGGCTGCCCGGCAGTCTTGGCCGCCTTGTAGAGCGAGTCGCGCTGGCCGTCGGCATAACCGATACCGTTTTCGGACACATATTCAGCCCCCCAGCCCCTTTTTTCTACGGCATAGTTAAGCGCGAAGCGTGCCTTGTCGTTGTCGCCAGCGATAGCCTTGGCGTAGAATACACCCGCCCACTGGTTAATAGCAAGCATGCTCTCGCGCTTCTGCTGCTCTTGGATCTGCTGAGCTGTTTTTACGTCATGCGTTTCTTCGATAGTGATGCCGTATTGGTGCGCCAGGTCCTTCACCGCCTCAGGAAAGGACAGGTGCTTGTACTTCATCACAAAGTTAATTACATCGCCGCCATTGTCACCTTGGGGACAGCCCCCGAAGCAGTGCCACGTCTGTGTGCGCGGGTTGACGTGGAACGACGGCGTGCGCTCGTTGTGGAAGGGGCAGCAAGCCTTGTTGCCCCTGCCGAGTCGCCCCATGCAATGTTCGACAACCTCTACAATATCGGCACGGCTCAGCACCTGCTCTATATCTCTTTCGCTAATCATGGCATTACTTTAAGTTGATATTGAACGCATACAGGTCAGCATTGTATGTGCCGTTAGCGTTCAGGCACACTCCGCAGCTATTCCAGCGCACCTTTCTGCAATGTTTGCGGAACTCTCCGCGCACCTTGCGTTTAGTAGGTACAGTGACAGTGCCGATGACCACATTGACGCAGCCGTTTCTTAGATAGATTTCTTGGAAGTCAATGTCGTGGCGATACTTCACGGCATCTTCCCAGTCTCTGATTTTATAGGTCTTTGTTATCATGTTATTCAGCATTTTGGAAGTGGGCGATTATCTGGTTAGTGTGTTTGAAGTGAAGTCGGGCCTTGATGTTGGCCACGTGTCTGGACACAGTGTAGACCGAGATTTGCAATTTGTTGGCCACCTCGAGCTTGTCATAGCCCTTGCCCAGCAGCAGCGCCACCTCGTGTTCACGAGGTGACAGCGTCGATTGCAATTGAGGCCGGCACACGCAGCCCTCGAGGCGGCATTCTCCGCGCAGCGGGCAATGCACCTCTTCGATGTGGAAGCCGCCCATGGCGTCGACGTCGTGGCGTAGCGTGTCATATTCTCCAAAATTGCAGCGGATGAAGCGGTGAACGATGCGGTATTCGTATAGCAACCGGTTGCGTTCACTGGTAGAATAGAGAGCGCTCAACGCTTTGAAGGCATCGGGGTAAAGTTCTTTGATGGTGATGATCATTTCCTCGATGAGCTTGCGGCAGCTCTCGTCAAGGACAAACATCGGTTTGCCCTCGGGTTTGCAGCACACCGACCCGTCGGGTGTGTTGTAAAATTCAATCTTGTCTATCATAGCTAATGGTGTTAATGAGTTCAGTCAATGCGTCAATCTCAAGTTGTTTGAGGTTGCCGTGCTGCATTTTGTAAAAGAAGGTGCTGCGTGACCAGCCAGTGATGGACATCGCTTTTTGGCGGAACTGAATCTTTTTGTATTCAGGCAGTTCTCGGTAGTAGTCAATTATAACCATATCTCAAAAATATTATCGAATTATTTTGTCAGTCCAAAACTTTTGTCCTAATTTTGGACTGCAAAACTACAAAAGATTTTGCAAAACCAATAATATATTGTTGGTTTTATGATGTTAAATTTAATTAATATTTTTGGTTTCTATGTATAATGGTCAAGTAATCAATGTATTGCTAAAGGAACGTGGTTTGCGGGCCAAAGATTTATTGGAGCATCTACAGCTACAGTCCAATGGCTCAATTACGTCGCTCGTCAAAGGCAACCCCACCGCCGAAAGGCTTGAGAAAATTGCAGATTTTTTTGATGTGCCCATCGACACGCTGTTCCAGCGAGCCAAAAATTATGGCTACAATGTGATTGGAAATTCCAACAATGTAGCCAGCATAACGATTGGCGAGCTCAAGGGCAAAGCCCAGGCTCAGGACAGAATCATCGAGGAAAAGGACAAAAGAATTGCGCTCCTCGAGGACATGATTGCCCTATTGAAGCAGCAGTTGGAGACGTCAAAATCATAGACGGGTTATAGACGGTAATGCGCAAAATCCAGAATGCAAATGGTTGATGTTTAGACCAACGGAAGAGTGACGGAATCGAAAAAATATTCTTGTCCTCTCCGCCACACCAAGGGCAACAAGTTGCACAGCAACGAGTTGCCCTTGATTGGTTTAAACCCCATAGACGCCCCGTAGACGCACCATAGACGACTCCCAGCAAATTCCATAGATACATACTGAGTGGGAGGGTTGTTGTTGCTTGCCTTGCACAGTTTTAGCGGCCGGTGTAGTCGGCCCAGCCGTCGATGTATCCATCGTCGTAGCCCTCGGTGTAACCTCCCAGATAGTCGCAGCGGTCCTTGCCGCTCAGTCTTGTGCTCGGATTGAAGTCGTCCTCATAGGCTTCCCCGTAGACACCGTTGTAGTAGCCATCGTAGTAGCCATCGTCGTAGCCCATCTCGTAGTAACTGCTCATGCGATATTTTTTCTTCTTTGATGTTTTCTTCTTCTTGCGGTTGTTTACTTTCTTGTTTTTTTTCTTCTTGCCTTTGCTTGTTGTCGACGATGCAAGAGTGATGGCACCCCCTGTCGTTACCAGGCCGGCAATCGGTGTGAGCACTTCGGCTTCCTCTCGATTGCTAATATATCAACTGACGCTGAAATATTCAAGAAAAAAAGCAACGCAAGACCTTTCTGTTACAGGATTAGAACGTTGCCGGCCCGCCTCCTGCCCCGAGGGGCTATCCACAGCGAGTTCTTTGTGTCTTACTTACTCTTCAAGAAGGTCGGCAATTTCACGGGCCTCACCGCGGCTGAATCCGCGAGCGACAATCACATTGCCGCCCTTCGACTCGATGATAATGTCGGCAAACAGCAGGTGCTGCCGCACCGACACGCTACCCACCGAGCTCAACCTGATTTTCGTCTCCTTGTAACCAATCACGCGCGACTTGCGGTAAATCACAAACTCGTCGGTGATAATCAACTTGTCGGGGAACACCGCATTTCCGTCGCCCGACACCCGACTTGCCGTAAACTCGTATGCCATAATTCAAATATTTTAATTGTAAGCACAGCGATGCATAATTGCCTCGAAATCACTAATCGTCAATTGCTCTTTTAATTCATCAATTTGCCGTTTGATATACTGGATTGTTGACAATTCAACCGTAAATATATAACATTTTTCTTATTCGCAAGGCTTTTTGTTATGGTTTTTTTCAGAAAGTGGTGATTTTGCAGTGGATTTCACATCCCGCTCATCAATAATTTATACCTTTGTGGCATAAAATGAAATCATTATGACGAGAGATGAATTACTGCATGGCGGAGCAAGAGAATATTTGGGAGTCGTACAAGGTCATCATTCAGCGGTTACGTTTGTATGTTGATAATCCGTTTGTGGCACGGGAAGGCGGATTTGCCGATGAGGACAACTCGCAACTCTTGTCCTCTCCGCCACACCAAGGGTAACGAGTTGCACAGCAACGAGTTGCCCTTGATTGGTTTAAAGGCTGTAGACGCACCATAGACGACTCCCGGCAATTTCCATAGATACATACTGTGTGTGGGAGGGTTGTTGTTGTTTGCCTTGCACAGTTTTAGCGGCCGGTGTAGTCGGCCCTGCCGTCGATGAATCCATCGTCGTAGCCCTCGGTGTAACCTTCCAGATAGTCGCAACGGGCCTTGCCGCGCAGTCTTGTGCTCGGATAGAAGTCGTCCTCATAGGCCCCCCCGTCGACACCGTCGTTGTAGCCATCGTCGTAACCATCGTCGTAGCCCATCTCGTAGTATCTGCTCGTGCGATATTTTTTCTTCTTTGATGTTTTCTTCTTCTTGCGGTTGTTTGCTTTCCTGTGTTTTTTCTTCTTGCCTTTGCTTGTTGTCGACGATGCAAGAGTGATGGCAGCCCCTGTCGTTACCAGGCTGGCAATCGGTGTGAGCGCTTCGGCGTTGAGGGCTGCAACAAGGCTGATAGCGATGATGGTGAGCAGGTGTCTCATGTGGTCGAGGTTTTTGTCTTGATTGGTTTTGGTTTTGTTTTTGATCAGTTGCAACGGGCGGGCTCAACTGGCAAGTGCAAATTTAGGCAATATAATGGGAGGACGCAACCATTGGGTGCTGTTTTCTTCTGGCATTGAATTTTTTTTTCGTTAGGCGTTCTCTCAGAGCCGGGCAGGGGTTGCAATGCCTTTGCCTTTATGAGTGGAAGCGTGGGTGCGTGCCGCCCGGTGCAGGCGGGGCGGGGGTTGCCTGGGTGAGGAAGATTGTCTAACTTTGCAGCGCCAATGAGAGCTGGCAAGGCCATGGCATCGGCCTGAACCGCATAGTGCTGACGATGCCTGCAATCTATAAAAAAAGGATATAAAATACAAGTATTATGTTGAAGTCATTGCTCTTTATAGGGGGCGGCAGCTTTGTGGGCGGTTGTTGCCGCTACTTGCTGTCGCAGCTGGTGGGCACGAGGTGTGTGCACGCGTTTCCCACTTCCACGTTTGTAGTCAATGTGTTGGGGTGCTTTTTTATCGGCCTGCTTTTCGGCTTGCTCGAGAAGTATCATCATGTCGACGGCAGGCTTGGGCTGTTTCTGCTGGTGGGCTTCTGCGGCGGCTTCACCACCTTTTCCACCTTTATTCAAGACAACTACAAGCTCATCGCCAGCCAGCAGCTGCTCATGCCGGCCCTCTACACGGGGTTGAGCGTTGTGGTGGGCTATGTGGCGCTCTACATAGGGCTTGTGCTGGCGCGCTGACACGTGGCCGGCCGCGCAGCAATTTGTAATAGAAAAAGTGGCATATTGTTGCCAGAATCACTAAATTTGCAGCAGTATAAATAATTTAAGTCATCTATATTCACAAGCAACAATCATGGAAGAAAAAATATCTACTCGGCAGGGTGCTTCCAGCTGCCGCCGCAAGGGCGGCAGTGGCAAGAAGACGCTTGCTGCTGTTGTGGCCGTGCTGGTGGTTGTGGCAGCCGTTGCCCTTTATCCTTATTTCTTGGCCGGAGCCCCCAAGGGCGGCACCATCTATGTGCGCCCGGGTACCAGCCTCGAGGCTTTGCACGACTCCATAGCCCGGCACATAGGAGAGCCTTATGCCGGCCGTGTCGTGAAGCTGCTTTCGTGGAGCAAGGCCCGCATTGCCGAGCGCCACGGCGCCTTTGTCGTGACCAAGGGCGAGTCGGCAGCCCGCCTGGCCCGCCAGCTGCACGGCGGCGCCTCGAGCAGCATCAGGTTTACGTTCAACAACCTGCGCACCAAGGAAGAGTGGATCGAGAAGGCCGGCAGCCTCTACGAGTGCGGCCCCGAGGCCTTCAGACGTGCACTCAACGACCCCAAGCTGTGTGCCAAGTATGGCAAGACGCCCGACAACATCATCAACATTCTCATCCCCGACACCTACGACTTCTACTGGGACGTGACGCCCGAGAAGATGCTCAACCGCATGTATGACTACTACAACAACTTCTGGAACAGCGACCGCAAGGCCAAGGCGCAGAAGCTGGGGCTCACGCCCGACCAGGTCGAGATCATCGCCTCGATTACCGAGGAGGAGACTGTGAAGCCCGACGAGCGCGGCAAGGTGGGACGGCTCTACATCAACCGCTTCAAGGCAGGCATGCGCCTGCAGGCCGACCCCACGGTGAAGTATGCCATAGGCGACTTCTCGATCAAGCGCCTCACCGATGCCATGCTCATGACCAAGTCGCCCTACAACACCTACCGCGTCAACGGCTTGCCGCCAGGTCCCATCAGGCTGCCCGAGAAGAGCACCATCGATGCCATACTCAACAGCAAGCCTCACAGCTACATGTACATGTGTGCACGGCCCGACTTCTCGGGCTATCACGACTTCACCAGCAACTACCAGGAGCACCTGTCCTATGCCCACAAGTACCAGCAGGAGCTCAACAGGCGCAACATCAAGTGATGCCCTGTTGCGGCATGTAGCCTGTTTTTAGGAAAGAAACAAAAAAAACTGCGGCACGCGCCCTTCTCCCAGTGGAGGCTGAGCTGTGCCTACATTAAGCATCGTTATCTACTCATGAAGAAATTCAAAACACTACTATTGCCTGCCCTGGCCGTGCTTGCGGCTGCCGGGCTCGGTGCCTGCCAGCCGTCGGGCAGCAAGGCGGGCGAGGAACAGTCGGCGGCTGCGCAGCCAGTCGAGTCGGCCGTCGAGCAGTCGGGAGCCGCCGCCGAGGCCTCGATCAAGGAAGATGCATCGGTCGTGACCGATGACCACCGCAGTGCCACGGCAGCACCCGTGAGCGACTACACGGGCGACGATGTGAAGCGCGACGTGGCCCTGTTCTATGCCAAGAGTCTCGAGGCCGTGAAAAAGTGCAAGACCCGCGACGAGGCTGCCGCTGCCGGCGAGCATCTCTATGAGCAGGTGCGCAAGGCCTACGACGATCCCAAGGCCTTCCAGGCCTTTGTCGACGAGATGGAGTCGGTCGAAAATGTGGAGAAGGCCAAGCAGATCGTGCGCTTGCAGCAGCGGCTGCCCGAGAAGTGATATTTTGTTGCTCCTGGGGGGCTTTTTGCGCCAGTTGTCTTGCTTTTTTGCGCTTTAGCTGAAATATACACGGCATAGTGACGCATTTATTCAATTTTTATTTGTACCTTTACCATGTCGCATGGCGGGCTCGCTGTGCCATGGCCCAGCTTGTGCATGGCCATGGCTGCGGGTGTGGTGCGGTGAAACAAATAAAAAAAGATGTTTTTTCCAATATGAGATTCCGATTATTCTTGCTTGTGAGTGCTGTGGCATTGCTGGCCGCGGGGCTTGTCTCGTGCGACAAGGCCTTCGTGCGCGACGGCGTTAACTATGAGCTCAACAACGAAGGCGCGACGGTGGTCCCGTCCAAGTTGAAACAATATGTGGGCAAAGTGAAGATCCCCGACTCGGTGCTCTACAAGGGCAAGAAATATGCCGTCAATGCCATTGGGGACGATGCCTTCAAAAATTGCAAAATGCTCATCTCGGTCACCATACCCGGCACGGTCAAGACGATAGGCGCTGGCGCGTTCCAGGACTGCAAGGGCCTCAAGGCCATACATTGCCAGAATGCCACGCCCTTGCTCATCGATGCCTCCACGTTCAAGGGCATCTACTACGAGCAAGTCACGCTCTATGTGCCCCTGGCGTCCTCGCCGAGCTACAGCAACGACCCCGAGTGGGGAAAATTCAACATCAGCGAGGAGGGCGAGACTGTGGTCAAAACCCCGATGGGCATGAGACCCGCCGAGGAACTTCCAGGCAAGGGCACTCACTCGTTTTAAGCATAAGCAGCAGGAGAAAAAATCATGATCGACAGCAATCTGTTCAATTCCCACGAGAAGGCGGTGGTGGTGAGCCTGCTCATCGAGATGGCCAATGTCGACGACAATGTGGCCTTTGAGGAGCTTGTGACCACCAACAACATCTTTGCCCGCCTGGGCATCGACCGCGACACCTTTGAAACGGGGCGGGCGCTCGACACAAAATATGCCATCGAGGCGGTGAAGGCGATGACCGACGAGCAGAAGATTGTGCTTGGCAAGCTGCTCGTTGAGGTGATCGATGCCGACGACAAGGTGACTCATGCCGAGCTGGCCTTGCTCAATCATATATGCCGCCAGAGCGGCATCGATGTGATTCTGAACAAAAAAGAGGAAAAATCGCCAACAGAAAAGAGTGAAAAAACGAGGAAATGATGAGCCCTTATTGCTCGACTTTTATTATTTTTGCATATCAATTATAACAGTTTAGTTTAGTCATGGCAGCAATCAAAACAATTGGCATTCTCACCTCGGGCGGCGATGCTCCTGGCATGAATGCAGCAATACGCGCGGTGACCCGTTCGGCCATCTTCAGCGGTTTCAAGGTTAAAGGCATCTATCGTGGTTACAAGGGGCTCATCGATGATGAGATCGTTGATTTCCACACCCAGAACGTGTCGAATATCATACAACAGGGTGGTACAATCCTGAAGACTGCCCGCAGCAAGGAGTTTCCCACGCCCGAGGGGCACCAGCAGGCCTACGACAACATGAAGAAAGAGGGCATCGATGCCCTTGTGGTCATAGGCGGCGACGGCTCGCTCACGGGAGCCCGCCAGTTTGCCAGCGAGTATGATGTACCTATCATAGGCCTTCCCGGCACTATCGACAACGACCTCTACGGCACCGACCACACTATAGGCTACGACACGGCGCTCAACACCATCATGTGGTGTGTCGACCGCATTCGCGACACGGCCACCAGCCACGAGCGCCTGTTCTTTATCGAGGTGATGGGCCGCAACGCAGGCTTCCTGGCGCTCAACGGCGCCATTGCCAGCGGCGCCGAGGCTGCCATCATTCCCGAGATTTCGACCGAGGTCGACCAGCTGGCCGAACTCATACAGAACGGCTTCCGCAAGACCAAGAACTCGTCGATCGTGCTAGTGGCCGAGAGTCCCATCACGGGCGGCGCCATGGGCCTGGCCGAGCGTGTGCGCAAGGAGTATCCGCAATACGACGTGCGTGTCACCATCCTGGGTCACCTGCAGCGTGGCGGCAGCCCCACAGCACAAGACCGCATCCTGGCCTCGCGCATGGGCTCGGCGGCCATCGATGCCTTGCTCGAGGGCCAGCGCAACGTGATGATAGGCGATGCCAACGACGAGATCGTGTATGTGCCCTTCAGCAAGGCTATCAAAAACGACAAGCCCATCGACCGCGACCTGCTCAACATCTTGCGCCGCCTGTCGATATAGCCAGTGGCAATAGTTTAAAAAATGACTGCAACAATGGATTTTACTTTCAACGAGAAACAAGCCGTCGTGTCGGTAGTGATGGCGATGGCTCAGGCCGACGGGGTGATCGACCGCAACGAGCTGGCCTATTTTGAGCAGCTCGAAGACTACTTGCAGCTCAGTGTGGCTCAGTTGCACGACGTGATTGCCACCATCGACGACGACTACTCGCTGCTGGGCCTCGTCACCATCTCCAAGATGACGGCGGCCAAGAAGGCCGACGTGAAGCAGATGCTGCTGCACATGATGACCAGCGACAGCGACCTGCACCCCAAGGAGCTGGCCCTGTTCAACTTCATAGGGCGCGTCACCGGGCTCGATGCCGCTGCCGACTCGCTCAAGGGCGGGCACAATGGCAAACTCGACTACGACCCTGCCCGCGTGCTCGAGGGCGACAAGCAAAAGGCGCTCACGAGCGCCGAGAAGAAGCTCTTGGGCTCGGGAACGAAGAAAGCGTGATTCCTTTCTTTGATAGAGATTTGCTATAAATGCATGCAACAGGCCGCGGCACATCTTCAAGACAATGTGCCGCGGCCTGTGTATGTGTTGTGCAGTGCCCGATGCCGCAGAGGGGGGACGATGGCGCTCACTTGGGGCCTCAGCGCCCTATGCAGTGGTACTCAAAGCCCATGGACTCGAGCTCGCGGGCGTCGTAGATGTTGCGCCCGTCGATCACCAGCGGGTTGTGCATGAGCTGCTTCACCTTGTCCCAGGCCGGGATGTGGAACTGGCGCCACTCGGTGTGCAGGATCAGGGCATCGGCGCCTTTCACAGCGTCGTACATGTCCTCGCCGCAGTATATGTCGTTCCAGCGCAACTTGGCAATGTTCATCGTCACCGGGTCGTAGACGCGTATGTTGCAGCCAGCCTTGGTGAGCTCGTTGAGCGTCACAATGGCCGGGCCCTCGCTCATGTCGTCGGTTTCGGGCTTGAACGAGAGGCCCCACAGGGCCACGGTCTTGCCCTCGAGCTCGCCGTTGAAGCACTTCGACAGCTTTTCAAAGAGGATGCGCTTCTGGCAGTTGTTCACCTCGTCGACGGCCCGCAGCACGTCCATGCTGAAGTCGTTCACGTCGGCAATGTTTATCATGTCTTTGATGTCTTGCGAGAAGAGGGTGCCGCCGTAGCCGCAGCCCGGATAGATGTATTTGGGCCCGATGCGGCTGTCGGTGCCCACGCCGGTGCGCACCACATTGGCATCGGCGCCCACGATCTCGCACAGGTTGGCAATCTCGTTCATGAGGCTGATGCGTGCTGCCAGCATCGATGTGGCGGCATATTTTATCATCTCGGCTGTGCGGGTGTCGGTGAAGATCACGCGGTTGTTGTGCAGCAATATGGGCCGGTAGAGCCTGGTGAGCACTTCGCGGGCCTTCTCGGTCTCGACGCCTATGATGATGCGGTCGGGGTGCATGAAGTTTTTGATGGCATTGCCCTCGGTCAGGAAGTCGGGGTTGGCAGCCACGTCAAATTGCACGTCGCCCTTGACGCCGCGTGCTTGCAATTCCTCGTCGATGATGTCTTTGAGCTGCTGCGAGGTGCCCACGGGCGCGGTGGTCTTGAGCACGAGCACCGAGTAGTTGTTCAAGTGGCGGGCAAAGGTGCGGGCAATGTCGATCACAGGCTTGAGGTTGGTGCTGCCGTCGCGGTCGAGCTTGGGGTCGATGGCGCAAAACACCACATCGGCATTGTCGAAGGCCCCCTCGTAGTCAGCTTGAAAGGTGAGGCGATTGGCGTTGACGTTGCGTGTGACCATGGCCTCGAGGCCTGGCTCATAGATGGGAATGTCGCCATACACGAGACGGTTGATTTTCTGGCCGTCGGGGTCGACGCATTTCACGTTCACGCCCAACTCGGCAAAGCAAGTCCCGGTCACAAGACCTGAATAACCTGTTCCAACTATTGTAATGTTCATGATTAAAAAACGTTTAGAGGGTTCACACTTGTTTTTCAATATAAGTATAGATTGTGCCCGCTCGCTTGGCTCAGGGGCATTCTCTATGGCAAATATACTATTTTTTCTTTTATCAGTACCAACCTTTGTGCTAAAATAACTATCTTTATCATCTAAAAACGAAATGAAACCCGAAATGAAGCATTTTTTAGCGATTGTTGCCCTTATGCTTGCCTCGACGCCCCTGGCGGCTCAGCGCTATGTGACCGACTCGGTGCGGGTCAACGGCCATTACCGTGCCTTCACGCTTTATCTGCCTGCCGGCCTGCCCGCAGGTGCGCCGCTGGTGTGGTGCATGCACGGCTACCGCAAGACTGTGGCCAAGCCCTCCTATTTCGACCTCGACGCCGTGGCCGACCGCGAGAAGTTTGCCGTGTGCTATCCTGCCGGCATCTACGACAGCAGCGGCCACTATGGCTTCAATGTGCACTATCCCAAGCAGGCCTCGCTCACCAACGATGAGGTGAGCGATCAGTGCAAGCTCGCCCGCTGGGTGCAGAAGCGCTACCGGCTGAGCACGGTCAACACCTTTGCCACGGGCATGAGCAACGGCGGCGACATGTGCTACTTGCTGGCCTACCGCGGGCAAGACGTGTTCAGCGCCCTGGCGCCCGTGTCGGGCATTACCATGGCATGGATCTACGAGGGCTACCAGGCGCCCAAGCCTGTGCCCATATACGAAATACACGGCACTGCCGACAAAACCAGCCGCTGGGACGGCGACATGGCCAACAAGGGCGGCTGGGGCGCCTATTTGCCCCTGGAGCTTTCGATGGCCTACTGGATTGCGCGCAACCGCTGCACCGTGGTCGAGAAGCCCGACACGATTGCTGGCAAGAATCCTGCCAACGGCCACTATGTGGTGCGCCACCGCTTCACCGGCGGCACGGGCGGTTGCCAGGTGTGGGTCGACGAGGTGGTGGGAGCGACACACAGCTGGCACTCCCGCGACATGGACACCGGCGAGGCCATTTGGGCCTTTTTCAAGCAGTACTTGAAGTGACTGGGTATAAAAAACATGTACGGACGTTTCACAACGTCCGTACATTATTAACCTTAAAAATCTAATCCTATGAAAAAACTTGTTGCAAAGGTAACGGACTGCTTTGAATGTTCCAAATGTATAACATGAAATATTGATAAATATGATTTTGAATTGTTAAAATGCTGATGTTTTAGGTGTTATGGACCAGTTTGTTTCGCATTTGGAAATATATTCTTTTTTGTTCTTAGACCTTTTGCTTGATATTTTTTTTGATTGAGATGACAAAGTTTGAACTAAATATTTTGGGCTGCGGGTCGGCCACATCATCGCTCATGCACTTGCCCTCGTGCCAGGTGCTCAACGTGCGCGACAACCTGTATATGATCGACTGCGGCGAGGGCGCCCAACTCGAGATGCGGCGCATGAAATTGAAATTTTCGCGCTTGAACCACATCTTCATCAGCCACCTGCACGGCGACCACTGCTTCGGGCTGCCCGGGCTGCTGTCGACACTTGCCTTGCTGGGCAAGACGGGCTCGATTACCATCCACATTTTCCAGGACGGGGCTGTGCAGTTTCAAGGCTTGCTCAACTTTTTTTGCCGCAACATGCCCTATGAGCTCAAGTGGCACATCATCACGCCGCACAAGGCGGTCATCTACGAGGACGACGCTTTCACGGTCACGGCTTTCCCCCTGCGCCACCGCATTCCGGCTGTGGGGTTCCGCTTCGACGAGAAGCCCAAGCTGCGCCACATCGTTGCCGATCAGGTGAAGCGCTACGGCGTGCCGCTCTATTTCATGAACAGCCTGCGCCAGGGGCGCGACTACGTGACCCCTGCCGGCGAGGTGATACCCAATGCCGCGCTCACTACCCCTGCCGACCCCTGCATCTCCTATGCCTATTGCAGCGACACGGCCTATAGCAAGCGTGTGGTGAATGCCGTGCGCGGCGTCGACTGGCTCTATCACGAGTCGACCTATGGCGACGACTGCGCCCGCCAGGCCAAGCAGCGCTTCCACAGCACGGCACGCGTTGCCGCCACTGTGGCTCAGGAAGCAGGCGTGCGGCACCTCATACTGGGCCACTACAGCAAGCGCTACACCGACGATACCGTGCTCTTGCAGCAGGCTCGCGAGGTGTTTCCCGCCACGATACTCTCGACCGAGGGCATGACCATCGACCTCAACCAGGTGTAGGGGGGAAAGGCTTGCCCCCTCTCATGTGCTGCCTGAAGGCGCACAAAAAAGCGGCGCTGCTTTTCTTCCAGTCGGGAAGTGCAGCGCCGTTGCTCTATTTTTGTGTATTACGCTTGTGCGTCGCGATGGCGGCACAGAGGCCGTGGGGCTCAATAGCCGAATGAGATGGCTGTGAAAAAGCGCCCGTTGGTGAAGTTCTGGCTCAGTGTCACATAGCCGCGGCCGTCACCGCCCAGCCAGGTCACTTGAGGATAGCTGCCGCTCACCACCTGCACCGGCCTGCCATAGGCATCGCACAACGAGCGGTATAGCCGGTTGTAGCGATAGGGGTCGCTATAGGTGGTGTAGTAGCTGAATTGCGCATAGTTGAGCCCTGTTACAGGGTCGTAGTTGAGCATCACGCCCGGCCACCTGTAGCCGTAGAGGTCGACATCGTTGAGATAGATCACGTTGTTGTAGTAGCCGCCTATGTTGTAGCCGTTGTAGTACAGGAAGTTGAGCGATGCGTCATAGGCTGTGCCGAAGTAGAGCCCTATGATGCCGTCGATGATGGGGCAGCCCGAGAGTGGCGTGAACCCAACGGGTATCACGGGGCGACGATACCACCACATGCTGTGGTGCCAAGGCCGCGGAGCCGGACGCCAGGGCCGTGCCCATCCATGGGAATAGCGCACAAACATGTGGTCGCGCCTCCCGTCGCGCGGACGGTAACCGTGGTGATACCGGTAGCGGTCATAGTATCCGTGGCCGTGGTTGCCGTAGTTGTTGCCAGGCCGGTTGTGGTTGCCGTAGTTGTCGCCCGGACGCTTGCCGGGGCGGTTGTGATCGCCGTAGTTGTCGCCAGGCCGCTTTCCGGGGCGGTTGTGGTCGCCGTAGTTGTCGCCAGGCCGCTTGCCGGGGCGGTTGTGATCGCCGTAGTTGTCGCCAGGCCGACCATTGGGGCGGTTGTTGCTGTTGCCGAAGCCGGGATAGCGGCTGCGCATGTCGCCGCCGTTGCTCCTGCCGGTGTTCACGCCGTGGTCGATGCCGCTGTGCACCTCCCGGTTGCCCGCGTTGGTGTAGTTGCCAGGGCGGTTGTTGCTGTTGTCGAAGCCGGGATAGCGGCTGCGCATGTCGCCGCCGTTGCTCCTGCCGGTGTTCACGCCGTGGTCGATGCCGCTGTGCACCTCCCGGTTGCGGTTGCCCGCGTTGGTGTAGTTGCCAGGGCGGTTGTTGCTGTTGCCGAAGCCGGGATAGCGGCTGCGCATGTCGCCGCCGTTGCTCCTGCCGTTGCTCACACCGTGGTCGATGCCGCTGTGCACCTCCCGGTTGTGGTTGCCCGCCACTGGAGTGTAGCCATTGCTCACCATGGGCCGTTGTTGCCTGCCTTCGCCGCCAGTGGTGATCGATGGCCTGCGGCCTGCATTGTTGCTTGCTGCCGGGCGTGATATGGAGGCGCGGTTGTCGGCGGCCGACTCGCGGCGGTCTTGGCCTCTCATGCCGCTCACGCGTTGCGGTTGTGCCCAGGCGGGAGTGGCTGTCAATAGTCCGCCCGCGAGCAATGCCATGCTGCATATCGAAGTAATGATCAATCGTTTCATATCGCTGGGTGTTTAAATGTTAATCGTATTGTTTAGTATATCTCTCTCGTTTTTATTTTCGTTTCTTTGACCCCAAAAAAGGGGTTAAGTTTAATGCCACACTGTTCACATTTTGCCCAAAAGGCTTCTTGTGTCGACCAGTGGGGCGAAAAATGCCGATGAGTGTGCTACTCGGCGGGGACGTCGATTTTGAAGATGGAGAAGTTCACCTTGCCATAGGCGCGGTGCTGGAAGAAGTGGGGCAGGGCCGAGAAGTCGTAGGCTTTACTATGCTCGACGACGACGATGGTGCCTGGCTTGAGCATGTGCGACTCCAGGATGAGGCGGGGCACAAGGGCAAAGTTGGGCAAGTCGTAGGGTGGGTCGGCAAAGATGATGTCGTACTGCTGCCTGCACGTGGCCACATACTTGAATGCGTCGCCTTTCACCTGCAGCAGGTTGTGCTCGTGCAGCAAGGCCTTCACCTTGGCAATGAAGTTGTATTGCACGGTGGCTTTCTCCACGCTGGTCACGCTGGCACAGCCTCTTGAGAGAAACTCAAAGCTCATGGCGCCTGTGCCCGAAAACAGGTCGAGAGCGGTGAGCCCCTCAAAGTCGACCCAGTTGCCCAGCACGTTGAAGATGTTCTCCCGGGCCATGTCGGTCGTGGGCCGGGCCGTGATGTTGCCTGGCACCTGGAAGCGGCGGCGGCCATATTTTCCGGCAATTATTCGCATAGGGCAAGCAGTATTAATTTCAACGGCGCCTTCATGGCGTCCTGTCCTATCTTGAGGGCTTGTGCCGGGAAAATGGGCGGCATCACATAGCTCACATACTTGCGCAGTGTGGCTGTGGCGGCGCTGGTCAGGTCACGGTCGCCGGCGATGAGCAACTCGTCGCGCTGCTGGTCGAGCCCGAAGGTCTTCCAGGCGTGCAAGGCATAGTACACGGCATCGTCTGCGGCCTTGAGCGGGTAGCTGTTGGCCATCACGAGCTGCTTGTTGCGTGTGATGAGCATGTCGGCACAACCGTCGTTCAGGTTCAGGTGCACACAAGCGACCTCGCGATTGTCGTCCTGGCGGCGGTAGTGCTCGCACAGCGGGTAGAGGTGGTGCACCACCGGGGGCATGTTGAAGGTGCGCTGCAAGAAGCCTGTCACGCCCTGCGGCGTGTCGCAGGCAATGCCCACCTGGCACCGCGGCAGCCGGCAGAACACGAGGTCGCCCTCGCGGTTGGGAAAGGCGGCGTCGAGGGCGTCGAGGGCACAGGTCTCGTCGTCATAGGCAGGCGGAAGCACCACAAATTGCATCGAGTCGACAATCACCCGCACCTGCTTGTAGTCGTCGAGCAACACGGGATTGTCGTAGACGGCATTCTCCAGAGCTTTCAAGTAGGAACCCGCACTCAGGTCGAGGGCAATGTCGCCTGCGATGAGCGAGTTGTCCTGATCCACGTCGTAGAACATGTAGCGCAGCCTGCCTGGGCACAGCTCAAGCAGCAGTGTCCAGTACTCGGGATGCTCGATGTGGATGTCGCTGGTCGTGTTAGAGAGATTGCTCATTGTGTGTAGATGCTCTGTTTTTACTATTGCAGGTGCAAATTTACTCATTTTTCACAGGAATGCAAGCAGAATGAGCTGGGCCAGGATGACCCTTACAAACATGCACAGGGGGTAGACCGTGGTATAGGCCACCGAGGCACGGTCGCTCTTGAGCGAGTCGAGGGCATAGTCGAGGGCCATGGGATTGGCCATGGCACCGCACAGCATGCCGCATATGGTGCCAAAGTCGATCTTCATGAGTTTCAAGGCCATAATGCCCACAATGAGCACGGGGATGACCGTGAGCAGGAAGCCCGAGAGTATCCACGTGAGGCCCTCGGGGCGCATCACTGTGGCAAAGAAGTCGCGGCCCGAGTCGAGCCCCAGGCAGGCCAGGTACATCGAGAGCCCCAGCGAGCGCATCATCAAGTTGGCGCTCTGCGTGGTGTAGGTCACCATGTGCAACCGCGGCCCGTAGGCGCCCATTAAGATGCCTATGATGATGGGGCCGCCAGCCAGTCCCAGCCTCACCGGCGTGCCTATGCCAGGTATGGCTATGGGGATGAGCCCCACCAGCAGGCCTATGGTGAGGCCTATGAATATCGATATCAGGTTGGGCTCGTCGAGATCCTTCACGGCGTTGCCCAGTATCTTCTCCACGTTGGCAATCGAGGCCTCCTCGCCCACCACGGTGATGCGGTCGCCCAGCAGGATGTGAAGGTCGGGGGTGGCAAGCAGGCGCATGCCGTTGCGGAAGATGCGCGTCACGTTCACCCCGAAGTGGTTGCGCAGCTTGAGGTCGCCCAGCCGCTTTCCGTTCATGTTGGGCCTGGTCACAAGTATGCGGCGCGACACCAGCTTGCTGTCGATGGCGTTCCAGTCGATGTCGTCCTTGTTGAAGTCGGTTTTCTCTTGCTCGCCAAAGAGCACTTGCATCGTCGCGCTCGAGTCGTCGTTGGTGATCACCAGCAGGCGGTCGCCCTCGTTGAGCACCGTGTCGCTCGAGGGTATCGACACCTTGCCGCCGCGCCACAGCCGCGAGATGATGAATTGCGCACCCGAGATGCTGGCCAGCTCGCCCACCTTCTTGCCGAAGATGCCGGGATTCTCAACATGATAGGCGGCAATATAGGTCTGGTCGTGCTGCTCCTGGCCGCTGGTCACGATGTCGCTCTTGTGCACCACGGTCTTGTGCATGAACAGTATGGCCAGTATCACACCCACCACGCCCAGCGGGTAGGTGAGGGCGCAGCCCAGGGCGGCGCCGCTCGTGGGCTGGTGCAGCTGGGCCAGCGTCTGCTGCGCGGCACCCAGGGCAGGCGTGTTGGTCGTGGCGCCGCACATGATGCCTATGGCGTCGGTGAGCTTCACATGAAACATCGCGGGCATGGCTATGGTGAACGCCGTGCCCAGCAGCACAACCAGCAGCGCCAGCATGGTGAGCGACACCCCGCTCTTGCGCAGCGAGCTGAAGAAGCCCGGACCCACTTGCACGCCCAGGGCGTAGACAAAGATCGCCAGCCCGAAGTCCTCGGCATAGAGCAGCACCTGCCCGTCGATCGACAAGCCCAGGTGACCCAGCAAGATGCCCGTGAAAAACACGAAGGTGACACCCAGCGAGATGCCCAGTATCTTCACCTTGCCCAGTGCCAGGCCACAGGCGCATATCATCGAGAGGATGATCACAGCCTGCAGGGCAGAGTGTTGAGACAATATGTCGAGAATCCATTCCATGTCTTTGCGTGGGCAAAGTTACTATATTTTGCTCGATTTCCCAATTTCCCCCGGTTAATCTATAGTGATTGTGCGGCACAGGCGCTGCCCTGAAACAAGGAGAGGAGGCTAAGTTATACTCGCCTCCTCTCCTTCTTAATAGTGCAAGCAAGACTTACTTGATTACCTTTTTCTTGTTGTTGATCAGGTAGATG
The DNA here is from genome assembly GCF_009676955.1 of Sodaliphilus pleomorphus. Lineage (GTDB taxonomy): Bacteria > Bacteroidota > Bacteroidia > Bacteroidales > Muribaculaceae > Sodaliphilus > Sodaliphilus pleomorphus. Next base: position 2,315,607 of record NZ_CP045696.1, read on the forward strand.
CCTGGGTCAAGCCCGTCGAGATTGCTGGCATTGAGCCTCACTGCGCGCCCGTCGATGGTGTAGACGTCATAGGGGGCGCCGTCGTGGTTGGCATCAACATCTACAACGCTGGTTGTGACAATTGTCACCTCGTTGGAGTAGGGCGACTCGCTGCCGTCGGCGTAGACGGCCGTGACTTTGTAGGTGTGGGCCTTGTCGCTGCTATTGTCATCGTCCCAGGTTGTAACTGTGCCGGTATGGGCCACAATCTTGCCGTCGCGATAGATGTTGAGAAAGAGTTGTTGGTTCATTGCTCGGCTGTGCGCTTTTATTTTTTGTTGCTTGCGGTAGCTGTGTGGGCTTGGATGAAGGCGGCGAGCTCGGTGCGGTATTTCTTGAGGAGCATGCGCGAGAGGGCGAGCACGTCGTGGGGGTAGTCCATGCCCTCGTCGTGCGGGGTGCCGGGTTCGCACCAGGCCAGCTGGAAGCGTTCCAAGCGCTGGTTGAAGCCTTTCTCGTCGAAGGGGCGGCCTGCACGTGCTGCCTGCATGGCCTCGTCGATGTAGGCCTGCCAGCAGGGCAGGTAGTAGTCGCGCACCAGTCCGCTCCAGCCGCGGCAGGCATAGCCGTTGAGGTCGCCGCCCCAGGTGGTGATGATGCGGCGGGCGTTCATCTCGTAGTAGTCGCTTGTGGCCTTGTCGGTGCCCATGGCGCGTGCCTGGCGCACCCAGGCATCGAGGGTGCAGTGGGGCTCTTGGGCGTTGAGGCAGTCGATGTCGCCCAGCAGGCTCAGCATCTCGTTGCCGTACTCGTGCATGGCCACGGTGTCGCGGGCGGCAAGTGCCTTGTCGAAGAGGAGTTTCTCGTAGCCGAACAGGTCGCCCAGCAGCTGGCGGCCGGTCCACACCATGTCGATGCGCATGGCATCGGTCACCACGCTGTCTTGGGCGGCCAGGGCTTGCCAGGCCTGGGTCAGCAGGGCGGGATCGTAGCGCATGGCCGAGCGGTGTCCCAGCTTGCCCAGCACGGGATTGGTGGTGGCGGCGGTGCCATATCTGGTGCCGGCCGGGAAGGTGAGCACGTGGTTGTAGAGCAGGTCCCAAGCCTTGCGGGCCTGTGGCGAGCGGTAGCCGGCATGGCGGTCGGCCACGTCGCTGGCCACCTGGGCGTCGCCTGCGGGGCTTGTCCATGCCTTGTCGAAGATGTACTCAAAGGGGAACTGCTGCACGTCGAGGCCTTCGAGAGTTGAGCCTATGCCCTTGAGGTTGCGTCCGCCCTCGCGCAGGGCTTGCTCCAGGCGCTCGCCTGCCTGCTTGACGTTGCCGTGCAGCACGGTGTTGCCGCCGAAGTTGCCCAGGTAGCACCATATGTAGGGCTGGCCGTAGAACTTGTCGTGCATGCGCCACACCTCGGTGCGCTCGGCAAAGTAGTCGAGCATGGTCATCTTGCCCTGGGGCACGCCGGTGAGCATGGCCCGGGTGCGCTCGGGGGTGAAGTCTTTGCGCTGGTAGTAGAGAAACCACCCCATTTGCAGCCATTGAGCCTTCTTGTCGACGGCCTTGAGCGACTCGTAGATGTGCCGCGACACCTGGTTGAGGTAGCCGGGCTCGAGGCTGGGCGGCGCCACCTCGTTGAAGAGGTCGACGCCATAGATGTGGTCGGTGCCGAAGAGGCGCGATTGCTCTTGCAGAAACATCTTCTGGATTTTGGCATAGAGCGGGTCCTCGCTGTTGAGGAAGTAGGTGCGGTACTGGTCGGCAAAGCCGTCCCACTGGCCCAGGTGCTTGATGTCGGCATTGGGATACAGTGTCTTGAGCTCGCGCGGCACGTGGCCTGCAAAGGCGGGAAGCACGGGGCGCATGCCCAGTGCGCGCTCACGTGCCAGTATGAGCTTTTGCAGGGCTGTCTGGCCCTCGAGCCACTGCTTGGGCAGGGGCCCGCACCAGCCGTCGATGTTCGACATGCGGTGCCAGGGCAGGTAGACGGGGCCGGTGAAGTAGCTGCGCACTTGCTCATCGGTCATGCCCAGACGGGTCCACACGTTGTACCACACGCTTTCCTGGCCGGTGATGGCCAGCGGCATGTTGACACCGTTGAGGGCCATCCAGTCGATGAAGCGCTCCCAGTCTTTCCATTGCCAGAAGGGCATCGAGTAGCCGAAGGTGCAGTAGTTCAGAAAAAATCGCTGTGGCACGCGGGCTGTCGAGGTGTGGGCCACTGCAACGTCGGGCAGCGTGGCGGGCAGCTCGACGGGCACGTCGGCATACCACGACACGGTGGTGAGGCAGTATTTCTTGAGATAGTAGTTTAGGCCAACGGCCATCGAGTTGGCATTGTTGCCGGTGATGACGACCTTGCCGTCTTTGCCCTCGATACCGAAGGCGTCGTTGTTGCCGTTGAGCAGCAACTGCCTGAACACCACTTTGCCGGCCAGTCGCGGCGACAGGCGCCGGGCCAGTGCCTGGGCTTGCTGCACGTCGCCGCCGGCCTGTGCGGTCGGGGGTGTAATGATTGAAATCGCAAGGAGGAGAAGAAGAAGGTGGGCGAAGTTGATTTTTTTCATATCGTTAGTTTTAGTAGTTTCATGACTTGCGCTACCGTGCGCTCCACATTGCGCAGGCAGGTGTCGCGGTCGATGGCCTGTGCCAGTGTTGTGGGTCCGGCAACGATGGGCAGCACGGCGTCGAAGCCCAGTGTGTCGACATCGAAGCCCGTGTCGAGCGTGCCGCACAGGGCCACTACTGGCGTGCCTTGCCTGTGGCCGGCCTTGAGCACTGCGGCGGGAGTTTTCCCCATGGCCGTCTGGGCGTCGATGCGGCCCTCGCCCGTGATGATGAGGCTGGCACCTTTTATCTTCTCGTCAAATTTCAGGAAGTCGAGCACGGCTTGGGCTCCAGGCAGCATCTCGCAGTCGAGCCACGCCATCATGCCTGCCCCTGTCCCGCCTGCCGCCCCTGCTCCTGGCCGGCTTGCCGTGCCTGCTGGCATGAGCCGCGCCAGGTTGCGTGCACCGGCTTCGAGTAGCTCCACCTGCCGGGGGGTGGCACCCTTCTGCGGAGCAAAGGTGCAGGCGGCTCCCTCGGGACCGAGCAGTGGGTTGTCGACGTCGGCAAAGATGGTGAAGCGCGTGTGCCTCACCTGGGCGGGCACCTTGCTGCTGTCGATGCTATCGATGCTCGCCAGCCCGGCTCCGCACGGTGCCACGCTGTGGCCTTGGGCATCGAGAAAGTCGAAGCCCAGCGCCGAGAGCAGTCCTGTGGCACAGTCGGTCGTGGCGCTGCCGCCCAAGCCCACCACGATGTGGCGGCACCCCTCCTGCATGATGGCGTGGGCGATCATCATGCCAGTGCCGCGTGTCGAGGCCTGCATCACGTTGCGTTGTGCTCGCGGCACCAGCGTGAGGCCGCTTGCCGCCGAGAGCTCCATCACAGCTGTGTGGCTTGTCTCGTCGACGATGTATTGCGCCTCGACCGGCGGCAGCCCGGGCAGCGGCGCGCACACCCTCACCGTTTGGGTGCGGGCTTGCGGCAGCGACGAGGCAATGGCCTCGACAGTGCCCTCGCCGCCGTCGGCCACAGGCAGCGCCGTCACATGTGCTCCAGGCACCGTCCGGGCTATGCCCTGCTGTGCAGCTTGGGCAATCTCGCGTGATGTGGCCGAGCCCTTGAACTTGTCGAATGCCAGTATGATCTTGCACATGGTTGTTGCGTGTAGCTTGATTGCATTGCAACAACGGGGCGCGGCATGAAGCCTGCCCCGTTGCCGATGATAGTTGGGTTATGCTAAAGCGTTTTTTCGTTCTACTTGATTTTCACCACCAGGTAGTTGGAGAGCTCCCAGAAACGGCTGGGGTTGGTGATTTTGAGCACCTTCTGGCCACCTTCGTCCTCAATCACATAGCTGCCGCTCGGGTGGCGCGACATGATTTCGGCCTTCTTGCTGTGCAGTGCAATGCGGTTGAGCGTGCGCTTGTCGGCCTTGGTGAAATAGGATTGCGTGAAGTCGCCTTCCATCACCCTGGTCTTCTTCAAGAAACCTGTCTCGATGATTTTCTGGCGTTTGAGCTCTTTTTTGGACCCTACTACATAGTAGCACACGTTCATCTCGTTCACCAGGTTGTTGGCCCGCTGGGTCTCTTCTTGTGCCCTGGCCGAGGCGCTGTTGTAGGCCGAGGTCACGTGGGCGTTTTCGGTGTTGAGCGAGTCGACCTTGGTGTTCAAGTTCTTGATGGTCACGTGGGCGGCTTGCAACTGTGCCGTGAGGCTGTTGATGATCGACTCCTGGTGGTCGAGTTGCTGCTTGAGGCTGGCAATCTGCTTCTTCATGGCGTCGCTGTAGTTGGTCGATTGCTTCAACCGTTTTTCAAGCTGGGCCACGCGTTGCTTCTGCTCGACGATGCCTTGCTGTATGGCAAGGATGTTGTTGCGCAATTGGATTTTTTTGTCGGGCGAGTCGCTGTTGAGGTTCTCGACGCTCATTTGGTTTTGCATGTCGAGAATTTGGTTCATACCGTCGCTCACCTCCATCATGAGGGCTGCAAGCGTGTCTTTTTCGGCACGTATTGTTGCCAGCGAGTCGGTCAAGGCCAGGTTGTCGATAGAGTCTTGGTTGACTTTGGCGACCTCGGCCTTGTCCTTCTTGCACGACGACATAGAGGCTATGCCGGCCATCACCACAAGTGCGGCGACAAAATATAAAATCTTTCTCATATTGTTGAATTATTTATGTTGTTCTTGTTTTTAAACTTGGCGTACTTGTCGACTTTTACAGCCGCCTGGGGCTCGTGACCGGCCACCACCAGCACAATCTCGCCCCGTGGGGCGTTGGTCTCGTAGTACTGGGCCAGTTGCTCGAGCGTGCCGTTGCGGGTGCTGTTGTGCAGCTTTGAAATCTCACGGCTCACCGAGGCCTGGCGGTCGGGGCCGAAAGCCTCGGCCAGCTGCTTGAGGGTCTTGGCCAGGCGCAAGGGCGACTCGTAGAATATCATGGTGCGTTGCTCGCTGGCAAGGGCTGCAAGCCGCGTGGCGCGTCCTTTCTTGGGCGGCAGGAAGCCCTCGAAGGCAAAACGCTCGCAGGGCAGGCCCGAGTTGACCAGCGCCGGCACAAATGCCGTGGCTCCGGGCAGTGTCTCGACCTCGATGTCGTGACGGCGACACTCGCGCACCAGCAGGAAGCCCGGGTCGCTGATGCCCGGCGTGCCGGCATCGGTCACCAGTGCCATCACGGCGCCTGCCTGCAGCTCGTGCACGAGTCCGGGCAGGGTTTCGTGCTCGTTAAACTTGTGGTGGCTGCGCATGGGCGTGTTGATGCCGAAGTGCTTCATCAGCACTCCGCTTGTGCGGGTATCCTCGGCAAGAATCAACTGTGCCTCGCGCAATGTGTTGATTGCCCGAGGCGTCATGTCGTCGAGATTCCCCACGGGGGTAGGCACTATGTATAATTTCCCTGACATTGCTGAGAGTGTGTGTGTGATATAATATGTGATGAGTGTGGCTCGAGCACAAGCGCTTGCATGCCCTTGTGGCGGCGGTCTACAAGAAGTGCTTCTTCACGATGCTCATGAAGTCTTGCACTTCTTCGTTGTCCTTGTCCCAACCCAGGTCGCCGTAGAAGTAGTCGGTAGCCTCGTCGTAGCTTTTCATCGACTGCACCATGTCGAGTGCATCGTTGAGGTCGAGTTCGCTGTTGCCGAAGAGCTCGCGCTTGAAGCGGTAACGGTCGTTGAGCGAGAGGGCCTTGCGCATGTTCTTCGACAAGTTGCGCTGCAGTTGCTCGTCGAGGCGCACAGGGTTCTCCTCCTCATCCTCCTCCTCATCGTCATCTATATCTATGTCGTTGTCGCTGTTCTCGCCGCCAGTCATGTCGATATTTGCAGGAGTGAAGGCGGGTGGCGTGGGCTCGTCGTCGTCGTTGTCGGCAACTGGGGCGGGATGCTGCTCGGCCACGGGCTCGGCGGGCATGTGCTGGGGCTCAACATAGGCTATGCCCGACCCGAAAATCTCGCCTGGCTCCTCGCCGTTGTCGTGCTGCCAAGTTTCGTCGGGGTCATAGTCGTTGCAGGGCAGGTCGTTGCCACTTGTGGCTTGGTCGGCCGCGCCTGGCGTGAGCTGCTGTGCTGCCGTGTCGATGGCCCGGGCTTTGTCCTTGATGAGGTCGACCACCTTTCCGGGGGTTGCCTCACCTTTCTTTTCGGCCAGGAGCAGCAAGCCCTCAAGCTCATAAACTCTCGACAATAATTGAGCATAAGAAGCATCCATAGCGATAGTGTTTTGTCGTTTACATTTTAATGTGTAATGCAAACATAGATAAAATTATCGACTTTACAGCTCAAAAAATAGGTATTTTTTGTGAATAAATGTATTTTTTCTTCGAGGCGCTTGTTCAGTGCATGTCGCCAAAGATGCCGATAAGCATGTTGTCGATCTTGTTTTTCAGTGCGGCGCGGCTGCAGTTCCAGTTGTTGATGAGCACGGCCCACGAGTAGCGAGGATTGCTGGCCGGGTAGTAGCCCACATAGCATTGCACCTGGGTCATGCTGCCCGACTTGAGCACGATGCCAGTGCTCAACGAGGTGGCTGGCAGGAGCTTGCCTATGCGCTTGCCGGCTTTGGGCATGAGCTGGTGCAGGCAGGTACCCTCGACAGGGTGGGTGGCCATGTAGTCGAGCATTTTCACAAAGAAGCGGGCCGAGTTTTTGTTGGCTCGGGCCAGGCCGCTGCCGTCGTACTGGAACTTGGCGCCAGTGTCGAGCCCGCTGGCTTGCCACAGGCTGTCGACCACCTCCACGCCCTGGCTGGCGGTGGGGCGGCGGCCGCTGTGCAGTGCTATGGCGCGCAGCAGGGCCTCGGTCCACATGTTGTCGCTGCGGTCGAGCAGCGAGCTCACGATGGAGGCGAGCTTGGGCGACTTGTGCATGACGAGCAGGGTGGTGTCGCAGTGCTTCGTCTTGCCGGCGGCGCCAGGCTTGAGCTTGAACTTGATGCCTTGGTTGGAGAGGGCGCGCTGCAGGCTGTCGGTGAGCATGGCTGCCGGGGTGGGGCAGGCCACGAGAATGTCGTAGTCGCGTGCGGCTGCCTCGCCAGCCAGCACGACAGCCGGGTTGCCGGTGTCGAGATACAGGCTCAGCGCGTCGTTGCTGCCCCCGGGATCCAGGCGGTTGACGATGCCCACCCCGGGTGCCGGGGGCTCAAAGCGTGCTTGCGCGATTGTGCCGTTGCCTGTGCCAGTGAACTTGAGATGGGTGCGGTTGTCGCTGTAGTTGATGCCGTGCACGCCCATGCCATAGTCGGTGCTCAGGTCGCCGCAGTCCCACCAGCCGTTGTAGCCCGGAAAGGGGATGAGCGTGTCGACGGCCACGATTTGGCCGGTTACTTTCTTGATGCCCCGCTGTTGCAGGGCACTGGTGATTTCGCCCACGATGTCGGGGGTGGCGGGGCAGTAGGCCGAGCCCAGCGTGGGGTCGCCGCTGCCCTTGATCACAATGTCGCCCTTAAACTTGTTGCCTTTGGTCTCGCCCACAAGATACACGGGTGTGTGAAAGGTGTAGCTGGGCGAGAGCAGCAAGAGGGCTGTGGCCGAGGTCACCGTCTTCATGGTCGATGCCGTGATGCATGCCAGGTTGATATTGTGGCTGGCCACGATGGTGTCGGCTGCAATATCGGCCACGGCGATGCTCATCGAGGCGTGCTCCAGGGCCGAGTCGCTGGCCAGGGCGTCGATAGCTTGCTGTGCGCCCGGCGTGGTGATGGCCCACGAGGCGATGGCGGTGAGCACTGCTGCAATAGTAGTTGCAATTTTCTTCATCAGTCTCCTGTGTGTGAATGTTGCCTCGCACGATGCCGGCGGGCTATGGTTACAATTCCTCTTGCTCGTTGGTGCCCCACTCCAGCAGGTTGGCGGCAATGCCGTCGGCCAGGTTCACGAGCGAGCACAAGGGGTACTTGTTGCGGGCGGTATTGATGTTGTTGCGGGCCTCTGGGTTCTGAAAGGCGAGGTCCCAGGCGGTCATGTGCCAGCGTATGGCCAGCATCTCGTCGTCGTGAATGTCGAAGCCGCTGCGCAACACCACAATGGCGCTTTTCTCGCCGTGGCCCATGGGGAAATTGCTGTAGTCCACGTCATAGCCCTTCACGTCTTTCCAGTTGCCAAACTGGTCTTTGCGGCGTTTCACCACTTTCTGGTACACGTCGGCCTTGCACACGTCGTGCAGCAATGTGGCCACAATCACGCTGTCCTCGAGCAGCAGGCCCTTGAGCTCGGGCTTCATCGCTATCATCTTCTCGCGCAAGAAGAGGCCTGCCTTGCAGGTGTTGAGCGAGTGCACTACCAGGCCGCCGTCGCTGTCGAGATGGAAGCGGGTGCTTGCCGGGGCGTCGTAGAAGCCCAGGTTCTCAAGGTCCTCGATCAAGTAGTCGGTGCCCTCGCGGTTCACTTGGCGCAGCAGGGCGTTGAATTCTTCTTTGTTGGCTTGGATATCAATCATGACTATTTTTGTTTGTTGTTTTTTTTACACAAGTAGCCCCGCCAGGCGTAGTGCCGCCTGTGCTTGAGGTAGTCGAGCTCGCCCTGGTGGGCATAGGCTTCCCGCTCAAACGACACGCTGGCATAGGCATTGCCCCACATCGTGAGCCGCACCGCCCACTCCACGAGATAGAGCAGGTAGAAGGGCAGATAGCCCAGCTCTCGCATCTGCGCCGTGTGTATGCGCTCGTGGTTGAGCAGCTTGCGCGTGAGCCGCACCCCGGGGTGCACCACCAGCACGCCCAGCAGGTTGATGGCGTTGTAACCAGGAAACGGGATGTAGCGGTTGCGTAGTACTATCATTAGGTTTCGGCTGCCGACCCGCTATGTGCGCGGGGCTAACGGTTGCAAAGGTAGTGAAATATTTTTATTTTTCTCGCCTGCGGCAGCCCTTAGGTTTCGTGCAATTGTAGTACCTTTGTTGTCGGCCCCCAGGGTGTAAAATTTCAATGCACATGATCGATCAAGAGCAAATCAACAAGAAAGTGCAGGGCAAGAGGCTGCGCAACAGGTGGAGCTTTACCATATTTGTGCTGCTGGTGCTTGCCTGTTTCATCATCCACCACTACCAGGGCAGGCACGCAGCCCCAAGCGCGGCTGGCAAAGTGCGGCAAGAGCAACCTGTGGCAACGGGCAACACGCTGCCAGGCACTACCGCTCCGGCTACTGCCAACAGGCCTGCGCGATGATGACGGCCCACCAAAAAAAAGAAAAAAACAGGTAGCCGGTGCAACCTTTTGCTGCACTGGCTGCGTCTAATGCATGAAAACGTGATTTCAGAACAACAACTGTAAAAAATACATTCTCAACATGAACAAAGTCATAGTCACATTACTCCTCCTCCTCACAGCCTCGGTCGTGACGCCTGCCTGGAGCAGCAAGACCAGTGTGAGCATGAAAGGCGATACCACCACAGTCATCGAGGACGGCGACACCACGCGGGTGGTGGGCGGTATCAACATTGGTAAAATCATCGAACGCGCTCTTGGCGACACCCTCGTGTCGACGGCCGATTCTGCCGAAGACGCCGATGGTGCCGCCGATGATGCCGCAGCCTACGACAATCGGGAAGCCAACATGCGTGCGCGCCAAGCCATGATGCAGGAAATGGTGCAAAACATAGTGACGTGCACCGTGGTTGGCGTGATTTTCATCATCTTCTTTTCGCTGCTGTTCTATTACTTGCACCGCAAGGCCAAATACCGCATGATGGAGAAGGCTATCGAAAACAACTACCCCTTGCCTGGCACACCCATGATGGGACGGCAGGCCCCCGTTCAGTCACAGCCTGTAGCTCAGCCGCAATCTCAGTCTCAATCTCAGTCGCAGTCGGCAGCCCCCCAGCCCCCGGTTGCAGGCTTGGCCAACCTGGGCTTCAACAACGTGCAGCCCTACCTCGACTGGAGGTCGTTCCATCGCAGCTTCATGCTCATCGCCGTGGGTGTGGCCCTCATGCTCTTCTTTGCCGCGGCTGGCTCTATCGAGATGGTGGCATTGATGTCGATACTGGTGTTGATAGGTGCTGCACAGGCCCTGATCAACTACCAGCAGCAGAAGCAGGTGATAGCTCGCCAGCTGTGGCAGCAGCAACACGGCCAGCAGCCGGCTGCACAGCCTCAGCAACCGCCAGTGTTCAAGCCGCACAACAACCCTGAGCCTGCCAATAACGACACTCAAGCCGGCGAGCAACCTCAACAGTGAAATGTGATAGCCATCGTTGTGCAATGTTGAGCAAACTCGAAGAACTGAAACTGATTTCCCAATGCGTGCTGGTCGATGACCGGCGCGCCTTTGGGAAACTCGTCGAGGCCTATCAGCCTCGCTTGCGCAAGTTCCTGCTCAATCTCACCGCCGGCGACGTGATGCTCACCGACGACCTGGCCCAGGAAACCTTTGTCAAGGCCTATGTGAGCATTCGCTCTTTCAAGGGCATCTCGAGCTTTGGCACCTGGCTCTACCGCATAGCCTACAACGAGTTCTACAACGAGAAGCGCCGGCGCCACGAGGACTCGCTGCCCGACACGGCCGAGACTTGCATGGAACCCACCTCAGCGCACCAGGATGCCACCGAGGCGCAACTCACGGTGATGCGCGCCATGCAGTCGCTCAACGATGTGGAGCGCACGGCCGTGACTCTCTTCTACATCGAGGACCAGCCCATCAAGAAAATTGCCCTCATCATGCACATGCCCGAGGGCAGCGTCAAGTCGAGCCTGCACAGGGCCAAGGAGAAGATGAGAAAGACTATAAATTTTGAAAACAACTATAATTTCGTATAGCAATATGATGAAGAAAAACAGGCCTACTGCCGAAGACGAGAAACTGGCCCGACTGCTCAAGCGCAGCAGCCAGCAAGCACAGGACAACGAGTGGTTTACCGCCCGTGTCATGAACCGCTTGCCCCCTAAGCAGCACAAGCCCTGCCGCTGGGTGGGCAATGTGCTCTATCTTGTTGCCATTCTGGTGTGTGCCGGGTGCTGGTGCTGGGTGATCATGCGCAGCGACTTCGAGGTCATTACCGTGCGCGACATTGTGAATTTCATCATCTTGATTGTGATCTCGCTTGCCCTGCTCTTCAGCACGGTGTGGCACATCATGAATGCCGACTCGCCGGGCGCGTTGTAGCAACAATTTGCCGGCTTCTTGCGTCTATAGGATATACACAGTTAAATTTCCAAACACAATAACAATTGTTGAGCGGGCTGCGCGTCGCGACGATGTGCCTCCCGCTGTTTCTTTTTGTGTGTTGCAGTTGCGTGGGCAATGCACGATTCTTCCCATGGCTATCCCCCCTTGTCACGGGCTGGCGACTTTTATGAGAAACTGTTTTCTCACGGTTTTAAAATTTTATTGGTGTTCTCACGTTATTATTACAGTAGATTTGTGTTTTTTTTAATGAGAATGATAAGAAATTTAGAAGCCTGCATGGCAATTCTTGCCTTGGTCCTGTGCATGGGCTGGTCGTCGTGTGCTCGCCAGAGAAGCGTCGATGTTGTGGCCCATGCCCCCTTTCTGCAGCGGCTGGGCTTGGAAGATGTCGACAAGGTGGCCTTCGACGACAAGATGCAAATCGACAGCAGCAGCGTGCGCATCCCCGTGGGCGGAGCTGCCTTCGAGGCCTTGCTTGGCCAGGTAGCGCGCACCAATGCCGTGGGCGACGACGAGGACCCTGCCGGGTGTTGTATAGTGGGGGCACGCAGGCTTGCCAGCGACTTCGTGCTCATCAACTTCTCGCTCGACACCGGCGTGGGCGGCCTGGGCTTCATGGCGGTCTACGACGCGGCCGGCCGGCTCACCGACTACATGAACGTGGGCACGTGGCACTGTGAGCAGCCCAGCTACCGCACCCCCCAGGGTGGCTTAGCCCTGGTCGAGCGCGACAACATAGTGTGCCGCTTCGACGGCGACAATGCCTTCACGCTTGTCAAGGAAAACTCGGAATATGAAGCGGTGGCCGGCAACGTGGCTGGCGAGGCCTACCACAAAGTCGCCGATGTGTGGGCACAAGTGCGTGAGTTCAACTACGGCATCGACGCCAAGGGGCATTTTGTGCCCAAGGGCGTGGTGGTGAAAAAGCAACTGGGCATGACGGCCGAGCAAAAGCTGGCCTATGCCATCGACGACTTGGGCTGCCTGCCCATGAGCGACAGGTCGAAATATGACAAAATCAACCAGATGGCCGCACGCCTCAAGCATTTAGCTCCCGAGCATGACGAGTGGGCTCGCGACCTGCAACCCATTGTGCGAGATGCCTACGACCGCAACCCGGCCGAGTTTCTCAACTGGCTCTACTCCCGTCGCGGGTCAGGCAACCATCTCGCATTTGTTTTTTCCACCATCTATACTGGCGGACTTGAGGAAAAAACCACCTTGCTCGACCATATCGATGCCCTCGACAATGCCGCCGCCCGCACCTACCTGGGCAACCTGGTCGACCCCTGGACGCCGCCCGACAACGACTGACGAGCGCACAAGCTGACTGGACCGCTGGCTCTTTCTTTTTTTTGTTGTGCCTAAAATTTGGCAATGTGAATCTCTTGTCTTATCTTTCCTAATTTGACAGTTTGTTGTATTAACGTGTTACTACACAATACTTTACATAGTAAAGTAATGTAGCTAATTTTTCGGTGCTGCAAGGATTAACCTTTGTTAACCTTTCGGTAGAACGCGTTCATCGCTGCTTTTGTGATTATCTGTTTGTTAACTTCCACACCGGCAAGCTCTTGCAGTTGGTCGGTGAGGCTGGTGCGCTGGAACATGGGCACGTATCCCAGTCCCTGGATTTGTCCGAAGCGCAGGTTCTGGAGAGTGTCGATCAGCTGGTCGACGGTCAGGGGGTGCTCCTTGTAGGCCTCGGGGAACGAGTCGGCCAGCTGCTTTTGCAGGAGCTTGAGCAGCAGCAGTGCGAGGAAGCAGACGAGGAAGTGGGAGCGGATGCGGTCCTGCCTGGAGAGGTAGACGGGTCTGGCCTCGAGGTGGGTCTTGGTGGTGCGGAACAGGTGCTCTATCTCGTGATGGAAGGAGCGTGCCTTGAGCACGAACGCGGCCTCGTCGTCGAGCGAGGTGGCGTAGGCGTAGAAGCCGTCGAGCTTCTCCTCCTGCCCTAGGATGTCGTCATTGATGACCATCTCGGTCTTGACGGCCGTCTGTCCGTCGTCGGTCTTGTGTATGGTCTCTATGTAGTTGAGCGGTGACTGCTGCGAGCGGCGCGGGTTGGCCTGCCCCCTGGCCACTATCTTCCTGGCCGCCGCGAGGCGCTCGGCGCGCTTGTGCCTGAGGAAGAGGGCGAAGTCGTGGCTGTAGGTGATGATGACCCTCTCGGCCCTGGAGGAGCTTTGCCATTGCCTGATGCGTCGCCCCCGGGCGTCGACGGGCGTTGCGCCGGGGTTCTCCCTGCGGGCCTCGAGCCACTGCGGGTTGAGGCCTTTCACGGTTTTGTCGACAAGTATCTCCTTGTAGAATGTGGTCTGGCGCAGCAGGGAGCTGTCAGCCTGGCCGCCCTCGCGCAGCACGTCCAGGTTGTAGAGGCCGCCGTCGGAGTACTTCTCGTGCAGCAGCCTGGCCTTTTCCCCGTCGGCGCAGTAGCCCAGCCTCCAGCCCCTGGGGTCGACGGCGGCCCGGCGGTCGGCGGCGGGCAGCGAGGGGATCGACTGGACGCAGATGTAGTCGCGGCCCTGGTCCATGTTGTAGCGCCGGTTGCCCTCCGAGGCCAGGCCGGCGTCGGTGGAGACGACGAACTCGGTCAGGCCGAACTTGCGCCTCAGCACATCCTCGAGCGGCTGGAGCGTGGCCTGCTCCGACTCGTTGCCCGGGAAGACCACAAAGGCCAGCGGGATGCCGTCCATGTCCATGAACATGCCCATCTGCACGATGGGGCTGGGCCGGTTCTCTTTCGACTTGCCGCGCTTGCGCAGCCCGGCCACGAGCTCGCCGGTCTCTATGTTCACCGTGTCCCTGTCGTTGTCCTCGATCTCGAAGTAGTAGTTGGTGCAGTCGTAGTAGATCACCCTGTCCCTGCGTTCCATGAACCTGGCCGAGCAGGCGTAGACGCCGGCCTGGATGTCGTCGATGTGGCCCGAGAGCAGGCTCAGGGCCCGGTACATGTCGGCCTCGCCGAACTTCGGAGGCCGCACCAGCCCCTGCGCCTTCCGCAGCGTCCTCTGCTTGGAGCAGGGGAAGAGCATACGGCCCGTGACCAGCGTCCTCAATATCCCGTCGAGGTCGAACTTCGCCTTGCTCGCCTTCTTGATCTCGGCGCACATGCGGGGCAGGCCGAGCCTGTTGTAAAGCGGCAGCAGCATCAGGTCGCCGCCCGCCCGCAGAGGCAGGTCGCCCTTGCCCACGGTCTGGCCCGGGTAGAAGTCAACCGAAATGCGCTCCCTGCCGGCCTTCTCCTCCTCGGTCATGCGGGCCGCCAGGTCCCTGACCCACTGGCGCGGGTCCTGGCAGCCGTACTTGCGCCTGATGTCCTCAAGCAGCCCCAGCCGCCTGACAGTCTTGGTGGTAGACTTGCCGTCGATGCGCACCGACTTCTGGATGTAAGCCCACGTGCCCTTCTTCGTAGTGCCGAATGTCGCCTTCATATCTATAATCCTTTAATGTAATAACTACTATTAGCTACAAATATACAAATAAAAAATGAACTGTGCAACAATTCATTAGAAAAAATTTTACACTCTAACTGTCAAAGTCCCGCGGGTCAGGCAACCATCTCGCATTTGTTTTTTCCACCATCTATACTGGCGGACTTGAGGAAAAAACCACCTTGCTCGACCATATCGATGCCCTCGACAATGCCGCCGCCCGCACCTACCTGGGCAACCTGGTCGACCCCTGGACGCCGCCCGACAACGACTGACGAGCGCACAAGCTGACTGGACCGCTGGCTCTTTCTTTTTTTTGTTGTGCCTAAAATTTGGCAATGTGAATCTCTTGTCTTATCTTTGTGCGTGTTAGATTTTATGAATTACTAAAGTATAGAAAGCATGAACACTTTACGACAATTTGCAGTTTTGCTGGTGACTGTGGCCATCGGCCTCAGCTCGTGCCAGAAGGCTGTGGGCAAGGTCACTCCCGTGAAGAGTGATTTTACTTTTTTAAAGAAACTGGGCATCGAGACTACAGGTGGCATTGTGCTGCCCGACAGCATCGACCGAGAGCACATCGACTCGCGCCACGATGCGGCCTTCATGCTCGACTTCAACAAGCAGGCCGTGCCGCTGCTCGACGAGGTGTTGGACTTGACTACCAACCCCGACCAGCGCGACGTCATGAACTACATACTGGGCATCAAGGCGTTGCCAGGCTATTTCACGCTGGTGGCCTATGAGCGGGCCTACGGCGACGGCACGGCGGCCTATGTGGGCATCTACGACAGGCAGGGCAGGCTCACCGATTTCATGAATTGCGGCAAGTGGTTTCGGGAGGAGCCGGCGTGGCAAGGCGAGGACAATCAGTGCCTTGTGGAACGCAAAAAGTCGTTGCTCAAGTTTGTTGCACCTGGCGAGTTTGTCATCGTGCGCGACCAAGGCTTGTACTCAGGCATCGTCGACACCACGCAATTTGAGTGCACCAAGACTGGCTGCAAGTGGAAGATAGTCAATGAACTGCACTACAGGATCGATGCCCAGGGGCACATCATGCTTGAGCGCACCGTGTGCAACAAGAGCCAGAATGTGCCTGCCACCAGTGCCTTCACCGACAAGGTGGACGAGGCCATCTACCTGCCGCGCTCGTCGGGACAGGAGAGCCTCGACAGGCTCAACCGCCTGGCCACCAGCAGCGGGATGGTGCGTTTTGAGAGCCTCGACAACGCTACCGATGCGTTCAACGGCATCTACGACCTGGCCTTGGCGCTGAGCGACCGCTACCAGTACGACCCGCAGCTGGTGCTCTCGTGGATGGCCAGCCACCGCGGCCCCGGCGGGAGCAGGCTCACGCGGGTGTTTGAGTTTGTCTTTGCCTACAGCATGATACCCAAGGAGGTGCTGGTCAAGGACATCGAGTCGATGCAGGACCCTGAGGCCCGCCGCTACATCGAGCGGCTCACTGCGCAGTGGGGGCCGCGCGATGCCGTGGGGTAGAGAGAACTTAAACAAGGTTGTGACCTGTGGCGGGCTGTGCTAAGGTGAAATTAAACAGCGTTTTATTTTTCTCTTAGCACGGCTTGCACTAACTTTGCACTTGGAAAAACATAAATAATTTTTTTTCAAGTCATGGAAAAGAAACTCATCAATGTGGCCATCGACGGCACCTCGTCGAGCGGCAAGAGCACAATGGCCAAGGCCCTGGCCAAGTATGCAGGCTACACCTACATCGACACGGGCGCCATGTATCGTGCCGTTACGCTCTACTGCCTGCAGCATGGCTACATCAAGGATGGCAAGGTCGATGTGCAGCGCCTTGTTGCCGCCCTTGGCGACATCAAGATATCGTTTAAGCTCGACGGCGGCGTGCAGCACACCTGCCTCAACGGCGTCGACGTGGAGAAAGAAATACGTGGTCTCGAGGTGAGCAACAACGTGAGTCCCGTGGCCGCAGTGCCGCAGGTGCGCCACGAGCTGGTGCGGCAGCAGCAGGAGCTGGGTCGCGGCAAGGGCGTGGTGATGGACGGCCGCGACATAGGTACCACCGTGCTCCCCGATGCCGAAATCAAGATATATGTGACCTCGAGCCCCGAGGTGCGCGCCCGGCGCCGCTATCGCGAGATGCTGACCAAGGGCGAGACTGGCGTCACCCTCGACGAGGTGGTGGCCAACGTGCGCATGCGCGACCACATCGACTCTACCCGCGCCGAGAGCCCCCTGCGCAAGGCCGAGGGCGCTTGTGAGCTCGACAGCACTCCCATGAGTGCCGACGAGCAAAACCAGTGGATGATCGACTACTTCAAGCATTGGATGGAAGACCACGGTTATCAGGGTTGACCACTGAAAAAACACTATACAAGTCATGGCTACTATCGAGATTGATTCGCATTCGGGATTTTGCTTTGGCGTGACTCGAGCCATCAACAAGGCCGAGGAGGAGCTGGCCAAGGGCGGGCACCTCTACTGTCTGGGCGACATCGTGCACAATGCCAGCGAGGTGGAGCGGCTGGGCGACAAGGGCCTGGTCACCATCACCCACGAGCAGCTCAAGCAGTTGCACAACGTGAAGGTGCTGCTGCGTGCCCATGGCGAGCCGCCGTCGACCTATGAAATTGCCCGCCGCAACAACATCGAGATCATCGATGCCACCTGCCCGGTGGTGCTCAAGCTGCAACAACGCATCAACAACACCTACCACTCGGGCAGCGAGACCTCGCCCCAAGTCGTGATCTACGGCAAGCGCGGCCATGCCGAGGTAAACGGCCTCGTGGGCCAGACCGACGGTCGTGCCCTTGTGATTGAAAATGAGGACGAAATTGGGAAAATCGACTACTCGCGCGATGTGTTTCTCTACAGCCAGACCACCAAGAGCGTGCAAGGCCTGGGGCAGATTGTAGACCAGGTGGGCAAGCGCATGCAGGCCGGGGCCGAGCTCAAGAGCTACGACACCATATGCCGCGCCGTGGCCAACCGCATCCCCCAAATCAGGGAGTTTGCCCGCAGCCACGACCTCATTCTCTTTGTGTGCGGCAACAAGAGCAGCAACGGCAAGATTTTGTTTGCCGAGTGCCATGATGCCAATCCCGAGTCGCACCTCATCAGCGACGAGACGCAGCTCGATGCCTCCTGGCTTGCCGGCAAGGAGCGCATAGGCGTGTGCGGCGCCACCTCCACCCCCATGTGGCTCATGCACCGTGTGAAAGAGGCTGCGGCGCGCATGCTTGCCAGCGCGGGCACCCACGCCGTGCAAGGTGAGAAAGAAGATACGAAACAATAATAATTATATAGATATATACACTCGCATGTCGAAACGGCAGCTGTTCATCATCATCGCCATCCTGGTAGTGCTCGACATTGCAGCAGGATTCTGGTACCTGGCCGGGCACATCAATGCCGACGGCAACGGTGCCGTTTTGTTTGATTCCAGCGACGAGGCTGTCGAGGCGGCCGACACCGTGGCCGGCAACAGCAAGCCCGACCATTTTGAGACGATGGCGGCACATGCCTATTATGTTTCGCGCCAGCCCGTCGAGGAGGAAGACGCCTCGACCTATCTCTCGTGCATCAAGCGCTTCAAGGGGCGCATTCCCGTTTCGGTCAATGGCAACAAGGCCCTGGGCGAGCTGCTGCTGGCCTTGGACCGCAAGGCCTTCGACAGCACTTCGACCTCGATGCGAGCCTGTGTCGATAAGTTTGTGGGCACGCCTGTTTTTGCCGCAGGGTTCGGCGACATCGACTACAAGAAAATCAAGGCCGAGCCCGATGTTGTGATGGGCTACGGCTATGTTGAGGGGGTGAAAGTGTATCCTGTGTTTGGTTCAAAGTGCTTCCTTGTCATGGCTATCGACAAGACGGGCTTCACGGGCAAAGAGGATGTTGAGAAAATGGCCTTCGTCACCTACGACCGCATCCACCAGCGGGTGCTCAATGCCTATGACATGCTCGACATGTCGCAGGAAGGCGCGCTGTTGAGGGTGCTCAACGATGCCGCCGAGAGCCAGCACGGCATTGAGGGCGGCATCCCCAAGTTGCCCCAGGAGCTGTGTCCCCGCCGCAACGGTTTCTATTTCATTTTCCCTGCTGGCACGATCGACAGCCGTGTGGCGCAGGTGTATGTGCCCTACAAGAAGGTGTGGGGGCAGCTCGGTGCCTCGTTCAGGCACATGGTCAAGTCCAACGCCGCCTTCAAGACCTACGACCCCGTCTCCTACAGGTGACTGGTCTTGCGGCGGGGTACCCCCGCTCGAGGCTATGATTCTTCCACTTTAGCTGTGTTATAACACAAACCACGTGCTGGTCTCGTAACGAGGCAGAGCATAGAGCTGCACGTCGCGGTCGCGCTGGCTGGGAGCAAAGCTGGCGTCGCCCACCGTGGCACCGCTGCCCTCGAGGGCAGCGCGCATGGTGCTCAGGGCAATCTCGGGCGTGTTGTTGTCGTTGCTCAGGTGGCACAGAAACACATATTTCAGACCGGGGCTGTAGATTTGACCCACAAACTGGGCCGCCATCTTGTTGTCGAGGTGCCCTTTCTCGGCACGCACGCGATTTTTCAGATACTCGGGGTAGTGGCCCTCATCGAGCATCACGCGGTCGTAGTTGCTCTCGATCATCAGGTACTCGGCCTGCCGCATGTAGTAGTCGGCACGCGGCGTGATCATGCCCATGTCGGTGCCCACGACAAAGCGGTGGCCGCCGCCCTCGATCATGAAGCCCATGTTGTCGGTGGCATCGTGCGAGGTCTCAAAGGCGGTGATGGTCATGCCGGCCAAGTGAAAGGGTATCTCCTTGAATATGGGCTCCTGGTAGTCTTTCACACGGCGCGAGATGTTGTGGTGGCGCAGCAGCCCGTTCATGAGCTTGGGCGTGCAATAGATGTGTATGTGCTTGTACTGGCGCACGATGCGGTACACATAGCGCACATGGTCGCTGTGGTCGTGGGTGAGGATGATGCCCTTGACCATGCTGGGCGAGATGCCGTTTTGAGCCAGGTCGTGAAACACGTGGGTCATGTCGACCCCGGCGTCGATGAGGATGCCCTGGCGGCTGTTGCCCAGGTAGGCGCAGTTGCCGCTCGAGCCGCTGCCGAAGCTGGCAAACTGCATGGGCCACGTCGACTTGTCGTCGTTGCCGGCGGCTGCTGTCGCGTGCTTGCCGCCGCTGTCTTTGTCATTCAGGTCCGGGGCTTGCCGGGCGTCGTCGTCATTGTCGAAGTAGATGACGCCTTGCCGGGTCTCGTTGTAGCTGTGTCGGTATTTTCGATTGTCTCGTTTCATCGCTATTTGTAAAGTAAAAAGATGGTGGGCACCTTGTTCAGGTCCACCTGGTGCCGCGCCCATTCTTTCACCGGGCGGGTCACGATGCGCTCGGCAGGGCCGGTGATGTCGGTGGCCACACACAGCTTGAGGCTTGCTGGCAGCACCCGTGCAAGCTCGGCCAGGAGCGAGTTGTTGCGGTAGGGCGTCTCGATGAAGATTTGCGTTTGATCTTCTTTCAAGATGCGGCGCTCCATCTCCTTGAGCTTGCGTGCACGCTGGCCCGCCTCGATGGGCAGATAGCCCAGAAAGGCAAAACTCTGGCCGTTGAAGCCGCTGCCCATGAGGCCCATGAGCACGCTCGACGGCCCCACCAGCGGCTTCACGCGCAACCCCTTGCGCTGCGCAATGGCTACCACGTCGGCTCCAGGGTCGGCAATGGCGGGGCAGCCGGCCTCGCTTATCACGCCCATGGCGTTGCCTGCCTCAAGCGGGGCCAGATAGCCCGACACCGCGCGGGGGTCGGTGTGGCGGTTGAGCTCGTAGAAGGTGAGACTGTCGATGTCGATGTCGCGGTTGCATTTCTTCAAGAAGCGACGCGCCGAGCGCACATTCTCGACAATGAAGTACTTGATCTCGCTCACCAGCGCTATGTTGCTCGCAGGCAGCACGCAGCTCAAGTCTCCATCGCTCAATTGCACGGGTATAAGATATAACGCAGTCTCAGCCATTCTATAGATAATTGCTCTTATAACTTGCAAAGGTACTAATTTTTTTTGAGCTCAGCCTGGCCAATGCACATTTTAGTTTGCTTTTGCCCATGCAAAGTTCACAAAAACAAGTGCGTAGAATTGTGCGGTTGTCTGGCAACAAAAAAAAGGAGACCGAAGTCCCCTTAAGATTGTGCCACTTTGTGTGGCTGAAAGTTAAACGTCATCGCACGGCCACAAGGGAAAAATGATTCTCGGGGGCAAGTTAATAAGCATTTCCCTGATATGCAATGCTTTTACAAATTAAAATTTTGAAATTGAAAGACGATTGTGCTCCTCGCTTGGATTTTAATAAACTTTGGAGTATTTTTGTAAATCATAATAGGATTGTCTACACATGAAGCCATTCAAAACCACTATTTCACACATTGCGCGGTTGATACTCTGGGCGATAGCCATCGCCGGGGCCTGTGGTGTCGTTGCCCAGCTCAACGAGCCGGTGCCACCGGTGTTTCACAGCAAGATAGGCGACAAGGCTGCCTCGCGGCATGGCGAGGTGAAGCTCGCCGTTACGGGACAGAAGCTCAACTACGTGGGCTGCAACAAGGCGCTGCGCGACACCGATGTGTACTCGCCCAAGTCGGCACATTTCCAC
The DNA here is from genome assembly GCF_009676955.1 of Sodaliphilus pleomorphus. Taxonomy (GTDB): domain Bacteria; phylum Bacteroidota; class Bacteroidia; order Bacteroidales; family Muribaculaceae; genus Sodaliphilus; species Sodaliphilus pleomorphus. The sequence continues at coordinate 2,336,809 of NZ_CP045696.1, forward strand.
CCCGACGGCACAAAATACTATATCAACTCGCTTGAGGGCTGCATGACGATAGTCTATGATGCGGCGACTGGCAAAAAGCTACACGTGATCAAGCACAAGTTTACCGATGCCAATGCCTACTTGTGGGCCAAGCCGAGCGGGCTTTACCATTTTACCCACTACAGCAAGCACCTCAACACCTTCTGGGGGAGGCCGGTGGAGAGTGCCTTCTCGCACAAGGGCCGCTACCTGTGGATACCCTACTACCGCCGCAGCTACGACTTGAACGCGCAGGACCCCAGCGCCATATCGGTGGTCGACACCAGGGCCGACACCATCGTGAGGGTAATGGAGACCGGCCCGCTGCCCAAGATGGTGGCCGCCAGCCACGATGGCAAGTATATGGCTGTGACCCACTGGGGCGACAACACGGTGGGCTTGATCGATATCTCGAGTCGGCGTCCGGTCGACTGGCACTGGGCAACGTGCATCACAGTCGACCACAAGCTCAAGCTCAACTTCAGCACTACCGCCAAGGTCGACCGCGACAGCCACAGCGGCTACCTGCTGCGAGGCACTGTGTTTACCCCCGACGATCGCTACCTGCTGGTGGGGTGCATGGGCGGTGTGGGTGGCATTGCCGTCATCGATGTGCAACAGCTCAAGTACTTGGGCCGTCTCACGGGCGTGTACAATGCGCGCCACTTGGTCATCGACCATGGCTATCTCTATGCCAGCCTCAATGCCGCCGGCATTGTGCAGCGCTTGGCGCTCGACACCGTGCTTGACGCAGTGCGGCGGCTCGGCGTGCGCAAGACCGCCGTGCTCAAGGGGTGGCAAGCGTGCCGTGTGGGCCGTGGCGCACGCACCATAAGCCTCTCGCCCAGCGGCAACTACCTCTATGCCGCCTGCAACGCTGCCAGCGAGCTGTGTGTGGTCGACACGCGCACCATGAAGCTGGTGGCGAGCCTGCATCTCGACTCCTATCCGGTGGGTCTCGACATCTCGGCCGACGGACGCCATGTGGTGGTCACTTCACAAGGCCGCAAGGGGCATGGGGGCAATGCCGTGAACCTGGTCACAGTCGACTATGCCACGCCCGAGCCCAATCTGCTCCTGGCCAAGGCAGCGGCAACATCGCCCGTTGCTGCAACTGGCGCTGGCAAGCTGGCACAGACCAAGGCAGCTGTGGAGAAAGCGGTGAAGATGCCTGTGGGCCAGTGCCTCACCTTGCTGCTGGGCGTTGTGCTGGTCGTGCTCATCGTGGTGTTGCTCAAGGTTGTGAACCGCCACTCGCATGACAAAGCCCCGCACGCCGACTGAGGCCGCCCGCGGCCACCCTGGTTCGTGACAAGACTTGGCACGGGTCATGGCAATAAATGCCGCATTTTCTCGTTGTATTTATCGTAATCATAGTGAGAGTGAACGACGATGAAAAAAATTCTATATATCCTGCTTGTGGCTGTGGCGGCATCGGTTGCCTTGAGCAGTTGCATCAACGACGACTTCGACACCACGGGCACCGGCCTGCTCACGTTCTCGACCGACACCGTTGCCTTCGACACGGTGATGACGGGCCAGGGCACCGCCACCAAGCAATTTGTGATCTACAACAAGAGCGACAAGCAAGTGCGCATCAGTTCGCTCAAGGTGGCTGGCCTTGCCAGTGGCGCCAAGTTCTATTTGAACGTCGACGGCGAGAAGGGCAGCGAGTTTCGCGATGTCGAGATACGCGGCAAGGACTCGATCTACGTCTTTGTCGAGGCTTATCTGAATGAGAATACAACAAGCGAGCTCAACCACGTGCTCGACCGCATCGACATGGTGGTGAACGGCGCTACCCAGAGCGTGGTGCTGAGTGCCTGGGGGCAGAACTTCACGCGCCTTGCCCGTGACACGATAAAGGAGGATACCCGGCTCACGGCCGACCGCCCCTATGTGGTCTACGACACGCTCACTGTGATGCCAGGTGTCACGCTCACGATCGACCCTGGCGTAACCCTGTATTTCCACGACAAGGCCGCGTTGGTGTCGCTGGGCACTGTCAACGCTGTGGGCACTCACGACAAGCCCATCGTGATGAGGGGCGATCGTCTCGACCATGTGGTGGGCCAAATCAGTTTCGACATCATGAGCGGCCAGTGGGGCGGGGTGCAGCTCTACGGCCCGGGCAACGTCTTTGAGTATGTCGACATTCACAGCTCCTCGTCGGGGCTGGTGGTCATGAGCAGCGACCCCACAGTGCAGTCGCTCTACATGCTCAACTGCGTGCTGCACAACTCGAGCAGCTATGGCTTCATGGCGTTCAACGCCTGGGTCGAGGCCTACGGCACCGAGTTCAGCGACGCGCCCAAGGGGGTGGCTTACTTTGAGGGGGGCAAGTTGCGCTGCGTGAATTGCACGTTTGCCAACTATTACCTCTTTGAAGCCGTCGACGGTGCCAACATCATCCTCTTCGACCAAGACGAGGAGAAAACCTATCAGAGGCTCGATGCCGTGCTGGCCAATTGCATCTCCTACGGTCTGGGCTACGACATCAACGACGTTGCCAGCAGCGACAAGATTGTGACGACCAACATATATTTCTACAACACTTTGTTCAAGAGCAGCGGCGAGGACGACACCCATTTCTTCAACAATGTGTGGGCAGGCGACCCCAAGTTCTACGTCGACCGCGACAACTACGTGTTCGACTATCGCCTCAATGACGAGAGCGATGCCATAGGCAAGGCCGACCGCACTTTCATACCCGAGGCGGCACGCTACGACCGCTATGGGCAGGACCGCTTTGCCCGCGAGGCTGTCGACCTGGGCGCCTATGTGTGGGTGCCGGCTCCTGCCCACGACGGCAACAAGCTGAAAAGCCATTGAAGTGTGTGTATATAACAAAAATGACGATACAACCCAATGAATAGCATTACACTCAACAAGTGCCGTTTTTTCTCCTACCACGGCGTCGACGAGCAGGAGCGTGTGGTGGGCAACCACTTTGAAGTCACGCTCAAGGTGTACTGCCCCATGCACTCGGCCATGACCAGCGACGACCTCGACGGCACCGTCAACTATGCTGCGCTCTACAGCGTGGTAGAGCGTGAGATGGCCGTGCCCAGCAAGCTGCTCGAGCATGTGGCCCACCGCATCATCGAGGCCGTGAAGCGGGATTTCCCCACGGTCACTGGCGGCGAGATCACGATAAGCAAGCTCAGGCCGCCTTTCCACTGCGACCTGCAAAGTGTAGATATCACCATTGCCTGGTAGGGTGCTCGCAGCACTCCTGCGGTGACCGTTGACAGAAAGAAACTACAAAAAACAGCCTGTGCCGCCATTGTGCAGCACAGGCTGTGGTGTTGTCTTGCAGGAGGATTACTTGAGCACAAACTTGTGGCTCATGAGCATCTCTTGCGGGTTGAGGGCTTCGTCGAGCTTCTCCTTGGTCATGAGGCCCTTCTCGAGCACGATGTCGTAGACCGAGCGGTTGGTTTCAAGGGCTTCCTTGGCCACCTTGGTGCTCTGCTTGTAGCCTATGTAGGGGTTGAGGGCGGTGACGATGCCAATGCTGTTTCTCACCATCTCGGCGGTGTGCTCGGCATTGACGGTGATGCCCTTGATGCACTCCTCGGTGAGGGTGTCGATGGCATTGCACAGCCAGGTCACGCTCTCGATGATCGACTCGGTGATGACGGGCTCCATCACGTTGAGCTGGAGCTGGCCGGCCTCGGCGGCAAAGGTTACGGTAGTATCGTTGCCTATCACCTTGAAGCACACTTGGTTGGTCACCTCGGGTATCACGGGGTTCACCTTGCCAGGCATGATTGAGCTGCCAGGAGCCTTGGGAGGCAGGTTGATCTCGTGCAGGCCGCAACGGGGACCGCTGGCAAGCAGGCGGAAGTCGTTGCACATCTTGCTCAGCTTCACGGCCAAACGCTTGAGGGCGCCACTGTAGCTCACATAGGCACCTGTGTCGGGAGTAGCCTCGACCAGGTCGGGCGACACGGTGAAGGGCTCGCCGGTGAGCTTGGCCAGGTTCTCGGTGCACAGCTTGGCAAAGCCAGGCACTGCATTCAGACCGGTACCAATGGCGGTGCCGCCCATGTTGATCTCGTGCAGCAGTTTCACGTTGCGCTCGAGGTTGAGGATTTCCTCCTCCATGTTGTTGGCAAAGGCATTGAATTCCTGCCCGCTGGTCATGGGCACAGCATCTTGCAGCTGGGTGCGTCCCATCTTTATGGTGTTTTTATATTCTTCGCCCTTGTCGCGCAGTGCATTGATCATGCGGGTGAGGCTCTCGACAAGGCGCTTGTTGAGCAAGATGAAGGTGAGGCGTATGGTGGTGGGGTACACGTCGTTGGTCGACTGGCCGCAGTTGCAGTGGTCGTTGGGGTAGCAGTACTGGTACTCGCCCTTCTGGTGTCCCATGATTTCGAGGGCGCGGTTGGCAATCACCTCGTTGGCGTTCATGTTCACGCTGGTCCCTGCGCCGCCTTGCATCATGTCGATGGGGAAGTTCTCGTGCAGCTTGCCCTCGAGTATCTCGCGGCATGCCTGTGAGATGGCTCCCGAAATCTCATCGTTGATCACGCCCAGCGAATGGTTGGCTTGCACGGCTGCCAGTTTCACATAGGCGATGGCGTTGACAAATTCAGGATAGTCGCGCATCTTCTTGCGGGAGATGTGGTAGTTGTTGATACCGCGTTGCGTCTGCACGCCATAGTAGGCTTCGGCAGGCACTTGGAGCTCACCCAACAGGTCGCTCTCAACTCTGAATTTCTGTTCACTCATGATTGTTTAGTTGTTTTATAGTATGGTTAATAACTGTGATGATGGTTATTGAAATTCAAAGGTAGGCATTAATTGCGACACTGGCCAAATTATAGGCGTTAAACTTCTTTACCAAACCGAATTTTATCACTATTTTTGCAACGCAATTTTTATTAGCGACCTATAAGGCTACTGTTTTGAGACAGAAATTTATATTCACACTATTTGTGGCAATGGGCTTCTTCCTTGGCATGAGGGCCCAGACCGAGATGCGCTTTCTCAATGCACGCGACTATGCCAGCATCGACACGATGTGGTATATCCCCGACACGGTAACGACTGTCGACAGCTTGGGTGCCAGCCTGACCTATCGGTTTCTCACCATTGAAAACCGCGACAGCTCGGTGAGCATCTACGATTGCTGGCGGCACTGGATGTCGCCCAAGTTTTGGGGAGTAGATAGAAATGGCTATAGTGTGTTCTACATTTGCGACAACCTCACAACCAGTGTGTTCTATATGTGCGATGCTGTGCCAGGGCGCAACTGGCTTGTGACCATGAGCGGCGACCGCGTCGAGTTTCCGTCGAGTTTCACGCTCGACACCATACCAGGCGGCTTGCTCGCGCTCGAATACGGGGCCGACCGCTATGTGGCCAATGCCAACGCCTATGCCTCGTTGCGCACCAAGGCCAAGCCGCTCATCGACCGCCTCGACAGTGTGCAGCGCTGGACCAGTGCTGGCGACACGGCGAGGCGTGTGGAGCTGCGCACTGACTATGCTATCGACTATCCGCAAGGCAGCGGGCCGGCCGACGGGGCTGTGCGACGCTGGATTTCGGCCGAGCTGGCCAGCAATGTCAACGCGCTTGTGACCGACACGGCCATTGCCGTGCTCGATGCGGGCTCGCAGCCCGACACGGCTGCGGTGTACCGCTACTATGCCCTCGCCTTCGACAGTGTGGTGTCTTGCTTGCACGGCTTGGGCTTGAACAAGGCCACCATCTTGCAGCGGGCCCGCTGGAACGGGCTGGTGACCTATTTGGCCGATTGCTCTGCCTATGCCGGCGGGGCAAGCGGCAGGGGCTCGTTTTGCTATGCCACCTTCGACACTGTCACAGGGCGCCTGCTCTCGAGCCGCGATATCATCAATGCCAGCAGCCATGCTGCCGTCGACAAGCTCATTGCCGATGAGCTCAACCGCCAGCTCGATGCTGCGGGGGTGCCGGGCAACCTTGTCGCCAGCCAGGGATATAACCCCGGTGGCAACGAGGGCACTGTGAGCGACTTCTGGACTGCCAGTTGCGCGTTTCTGCCTGGCGGTGTGGTGTTTTCCTACCAGCCCTATGAGATAGCGCAGGACAATGATTTCTATTTTGTAGTGATACCTTACAGCCGCATTCAGCCCTACTTGAAGTTGAACCCTGGCAAAGTTTCCAATTAATCGGGTGATACGGCTTGAAGAAAACAAGGGTATTCCACGCAGTCTCATCATCTTGATGGCTGTCGTGGCCGGCCTCACGGTCGCCAATCTCTACTACAACCAGCCCCTGCTCGAGCTCATGCGCGACCAGCTGGGCACAGGAGCGACCGAGGCCAATCTCATCACCGTCATCACCCAGGCAGGCTATGCCGCCGGGCTGTGCTTCTTGATTCCGGCGGGCGACTTGTACAGCCGCCGACGCCTCGTCGTGTCGTGCATGATCATGGCGGCGGTCATGGCGCTTGTCATTGCTTGTGCCACAAGTGTCTATGTGGTGTGGGCGGCCAGCCTTGTCATGGGGGCGTGCTCGGTGATACCGCAATTTTTCATGCCCATCGCGGGGCAATACTCACAGCCGCGCAACAAGGCGCGCAACATGGGCTATGTGCTCTCGGGCTTGCTCGTGGGCATCTTGGGAGCCCGTGTTGTGAGCGGTTTTGTGGGACAGTGGCTGGGCTGGCGGACCATGTTTTTCATCTCGGCGGGCATCATGGTAGTGTGCCTGGTCGTGACCCTCTATGCCATGCCGGCGATGAAGGCCAACTTCAGTGGCACCTACCGCCAGCTCATGCGATCGGTGGTGCACATCGTTGCGACCCATCGCCAGGTGAGAATCGACTCGCTGCGGGGCGGCTTTGCCTTTGGCAGCTTCCTGGCGGTGTGGTCGTGCCTGGCTTTTCACCTGTCGAGCGACTTCGGAGCAGGCAGCGACGTGGTGGGCTTGCTTGGCCTGTGCGGCCTGGCTGGCGCAGTGGCGGCAAGCGGCATGGGCAGGCTCGTGCCAGTGTGGGGCGTGCGGGCGCTGAGCATAGCGGGGGCGCTGTTGCAAGTAGCAGCCTGGGTGCTGGCCTGTGTTGCCGGTCACAGCATTGTTGCACTTGCCGTGGTTGTGATTGTGCTCGACGTGGGTTTGCAGTGCCAGCAGCTCAGCAACCAGAGCGACTGTCTGCGCCTCTTGCCCGAGGCTGGCAACCGAGCCAACACAATATTTATGACCACCTACTTTGTGGGCGGTGCGTTGGGCACCCTGCTTGCCGGGTGGGGCTGGGAGCTGGGGCGGTGGCCAGGTGTGTGTGCCGTGGGGGTGGCCATGGCCCTGTGCAGCATTGGGGTGTCGGTGCTGATTGACGGCAGGCCTGCACGGCGATGAACCCCTATGTCTTGCACGACACGAGCAGGACCAGACTTGAAAGGATAAGGAAAAAATCTCTCATTTTGTGTGTTTTTTTCTCACAGTTCTGCACAACTAAATGAAATGATTAAAATTATTATCTTTATATTTGTAAAGTAATATGGACCGCTAAATTGTGACACGCCAAGATATGGACTACAATGACATTATCGACCAGCTGACATGGAAAATCATCGACTTTGACAAGGGCGACCCCAAGCGCATCCAGCACCTGCTCAAGGTGCACCGTTTTGCCCAGCTCATTGCCCGAGCCGAGCATGTCGACGAGCACACACGGCAGGTGCTCGAGTGTGCCGCTGTGCTTCACGATGTGGGCATTCACCCGGCCGAGGCCAAGTATGGGCGCTGCGACGGCAAGCTGCAGGAGCAGGAAGGCCCGGCCCCGGCCCGGCGCATGTTACAGTCGCTCGGCCTGCCCCCTGCCGATATTGAGCGCACTTGCTACTTGATTGCCCATCACCACACCTATACCGATATCGACGGCATCGACTACCAGATACTGGTCGAGGCCGACTTCCTGGTCAACATCTACGAGGACAACCTGCCGCAGACCCAGGCCGCCATTGTGAAGGAGCGCATCTTCAAGACCGCTGCCGGCACGCGCCTGCTGCACTTGCTCTTTGAGGAGAAATATTAACGCAAAATTGCCTTCCCCCTCGTCTACTTTCACCATCTAACTAACCCTACCGACAACTATTCACATTAAATCATAAACACATTATGCTCAACAGGAAAAACTTTACCTCACTTTTGGCTACGGCGATTGTACTCCTTGGCGCCGTGCCTACGACAGCGATGACCAAGGTCGAGCTTCAGCCATCGATACAAAGAAGCCAGCCAATGGCGGGCAATACCCAGTCGCCCGCGCCAGCCAATGTGCAGCCGGCACAAACGCCTGTGGTGGGTGCACCTGTGCTCACTGCCCCCGACGGAACTGTGCTGTGGGGCTGCGTGATCGACGGCAGCAATTTCACCAACGACTACTGGACCGACCCCTATGGCGTGTATGCCTTCACGCCGGCCGACAGCATGACGCTCACAACCGTGTGCAAGACCAGCGACTTGAATGCCAACTGCGGCGGGGTGTTCTACGACGGTTGGTTTCACTATGTGACTATGCGCGATGCCTATGGCGACACCTACTTCTATCACAATGCCTACGACATCAACTCGTGGGACGAGGATACCTGGGTGCACGAGTCGCTCGACGACGGCTATCCCTATTGGGCCTTGTCGTGCACCTACGACGCCACCACATCACTGTCCTACGGGTGCTACTACACCAGCCAGGGCAAGGGCATGGAAATAGCTTCGCTCGACTACACCACGCTCACGCGCAAGTCGATAGCTCCCACCGACACGATGTATCTCGTGTTTGCGGCCGATGCCAAGGGGCAGCTTTATGCCATAAGTGCCGGAGCCAATCTGTATAAAATCGACAAGACAACCGGAGCTGCCACGCTGGTAGGCCCCACGGGTGTCGACATAGGCCGCTATGCACAAAGCGGCATCATCAATCCCCGCAACGGCAAGTTCTACTGGGCCTCTCAAGAGAAAAACTACGATGCCAACCTCTACGAGGTGAATCTCACGACCGGTGCTGCCACCTTGATAGGCCCCATCCCCTACAAGTCGCAGCTGTCGGCGCTCTACATCCCGGCCCCCGAGGCCAACGATGACGCCCCCGCTGTCGTCACCAACCTCACGGCAGCCTACAATGGCACGACCACGGTAGTGGGGTTCACGGCTCCTGCCGCCACCTTTGCCGGCGGCGAGCTCAAGGGTGACTTGAGCTACAAGGTCCTGGTCGACGGCAGTGAGGCCGCTACAGGCACTGTTGCAGCCGGAGCTGCAGCACGGGTCGATGTGGATGCTGCCGATGGCAATCGCGTCTTTACAGTCACTACGGCCAATGCTGCCGGCACCAGCCCCAAGGCCAAGGTTGAGGCCTGGGTGGGTTATGACACCCCCGCCGATCCTGCCGACGTGACTCTTGCTGTCGATGACAGCAATGTGGCTCACTTGAGCTGGAAAGCGCCAACTGCGGGTGTGCACAATGGCTACTTGGGCAAGCTTACCTATCGCCTCACCCGCTATCCGGGCGAGGTGGTTGTGGCCGAGAGCCAGGCCGACACCACCTTTACCGAGACATTGCCCAGCGCTGCCATGGCGAGCTACAGCTATGGTGTGACAGCCCTCAACGGCCAGCAGGAAAGCCTCATGACAAAGTCTAATGCTGTGGTCGTGGGCGACGGCTTCGACGTGCCCTATGCCGAGTACTTCGACGACCAGGCAAGTTTCGACCTGTTTACCTTGCTCGAGGGCGAAGAGACCGGGCTCACCTGGACGTGGAACAGCGCCGGCCAGTATGCCCAGTCGACGTGGGGCCGTGCCAAGGCGGCCGACCAGTGGCTCATCACCCCGCCCGTCAAGCTCGAGGCCGGACACACCTATCGCTTCTCGGCCAGCGTGGCAGCACAGAGTGCATCCTATGTCGAGCGTTTTGAGGCTGCTTGTGGCGTGGCTCCCACCCGGGCTGCCATGACCGAGCCCCTTGTTGCCCCCACCGAGTTGACCCAAGGCAAGACGTTCAAGGCCTATGGCAACGACTTTGTGCCTGTAACCACAGGCAAGTATTACTTTGGCATTCACGCCATGAGCGAGGCCGGCATGTTCCGTGTGCTGGCCGACAGCATCACGGTCACCCACATCATGGGCCCGACGGGAGTCACCAGTGTGGGCAGCGACGTCTCGACAGGAGATGTTGAGGTGTTCAATCTCAACGGTGTGCGTGTGTCCTGCGGTGCCGATGCACTGGCCACATTGCCCAAGGGCGTCTACATCTTGAAATATCGCGATGCTGCCCGTGGCAGGAAAATCGTGGTGAAGTGATTTCAATGTTCCCACATGATTTCTTTTTACAAACTGTCGACGGTTTTTTATAGTAATGTAGTATCTTTGTGATGCCTTTTAATGAAGCATAAACAATTATACATCGATATGAAACTAAGAACATTGATGCTGTTTCTACTGGCAGCGTTCACCCTCACAGTTTGGGCCGACAAGAGTGCCAATCTGCGCAACTACTTGTACAACAATGTCTACACGTCGCGCGTGACCAGTGTCAAGGTCACTGGCACGCAAGTCACAGTCGAGGGTGTGGTCGATGGCGAGGACGGCAGCTATGTCCTCGTCGAGGCCACACCGGCCGACAATGTCACCGAGGACACCGCCTTTGCCCACTGCACGGCGCTGACTGGCAAAAAATTCAAGGTCACGCTCTCGCGCTATGCCAGCTACGACGGCTACAACTACGACCGCGCGTTGTCGAAGTGGGCCATCGCCTCGACCTCGGGTGGCCGCGACTCGCTCGTGAGCTATGCCCGCTATGCCGACGAGGTGGCCGCCATCTCGTCGCCGGCCGCGCTCAAGCCGGTGAGCAAGAAAGGCGTGGGAGCAGGTCTGGGCGACACCTACATGCACGACCTCGACAGCCTGGACGCCAAAAACATCACGTGCAACATCGTGATTACCACCTTGATTGCCCAAAGCCCCATCTTTGCCCACAGTGTGGAGTACAGCTATGGCGGCAAGACCTATTACATCGATGGCGGTGCCATTGCCGAGTGGGACCGCCATCTCACCTACTATCAGCAGCGCGACATTGCCGTGAGTGCCATCATCCTGGTCACACCCAGCGCCAGCGACGGCACACTGAGCCATGTGTTCTGCCACCCCGACTACAACGGGGGCTACTACTCGATGCCCAACATGACTACCATGGAGAGCATCAACGCCTATGCAGCCATCATCAACTACCTGGCCAGCCGCTACAACGGCAGCGGCCATGGCCGCATCGAGCACTGGATCATGCACAACGAGGTCGATATGGGCACGACGTGGACCAACATGGGCTCGCCCGCCGAGCCTGTCTACATCGACGAGTATGTGAAGTCGATGCGACTGTGCTACAACATCGTGCGCCAGTATGACCAGCATGCTTTCATCTTGGGCTCCTATACCCACGACTGGACCGTAGGCGCGGGCGGCTACTCGTGCAAAAACATGCTTGAGCAGACGGTGCAGTACAGCACAAGGGAGGGCGACTTCCACTGGGGCGTCGCGGCGCATCCCTACCCGCAGGACTTGAGCAAGCCCGAATTCTGGAAAAACGACAAGCAGTCGACGGGTAGCCAGAACAGTCCCTATGTCACCTTCAAGAATCTGGAAGTGATCAACGAGTGGATACTCGACCCTGCCCATTTCTACAACGGCAGCGAGAAGCGTGCCCTCTTCCTCTCGGAAAATGGCACTAACTCGCCCTCTTACAGCGACAAGGACCTGGCCCTCCAGGCCGCAGGAGCATGCTGGGCCTGGAAAAAGGCCAACGCGCTCAAGGGCATCGACGCCATCATGTGGCACAACTGGATGGACAACCGTGTGGAGGATGGACTGCGCATAGGACTGCATTTCTTCCCCGACGACGAGACCCACCCTGGCGGGCGCAAACCCGTGTGGTATGTGTGGCGTGCTGCCGGCACAGCGCTTGAAGACAGCATCATGAATCCTTACATGAGCGTGATGGGGCTCGGCAGCTGGAACGACATCTTCTTGCTGGTGGAGGCCTCGGGCCGCACCTTTGTGCCCAACTACAGCTATGTGATGGAGGCCGAGGACTACGACCAGGGCGGTCGCGGCGTGGCCTACGACGGCCGCATGGAAACGGCTGGCTCGGCCTACCGCACCGACGTCGACGGCGTGAGCCTCGAGCAACGCTCGACTGCCAGCAACGGCTGGGACATTGCCGACATGGGCGCTGCCTGGAACAGCTATGACCTGGGCAAGTGGGTCGATGCCGACAAGCGCATCATAAGCCGTGCCATGGCCCAAGAGAACTGGGGCAGTTGGTTTACTTATAGCTTTGAGGCCGCTGCCCACATTGTGGCCGACATCTATGTGCACTTCGGCCAGGCCTGGGGCAAGTATGGCAAGGCTGCCGGCAAGGGGTGGGCTCCGAGCGACTCGACCTATCGCATCGAGCATGAGCCCTCCTTGAACTGGCCCCGCCACTATGCCGGTGCCGTGGTGGTGAGCCTCGACGGGGTGAACCTAATCACCACACAGACGGCCCGCCCCCTTGTGCCCGAGACCTTCCAGGCCCGTGGCACCAACTTCAACACGATTGCTGCCGACAAGTCGAAGTGGACCTCGACACTCACTGGCGGCGCCTTGTCGACCGACACCCTGTGGCTGTGGAGCAAGGCCAACGTGAATGGCTCGCTGGTCTACAACCAGGAGCCCGACTATAGCAGGGTGCACCTGGCCCCGGGGCAGCATGTGCTCAAGATTGCCAGTCTGTGCGGTGCGTGGACCTTCGACTGCATCAAGGTCGACTGCTACCAGCCTACTGGCGTGACCACCGTGGAGCGCGCTGTCCCGTCGCCTCTCAAGGCATGGGGCGGCATGGGGGCAGTGCACGTCGAGAGCGACAAGCCTGCCCGTGTGTTCAGTATCACAGGCCGGTTGATGGGCACGACGGCATCGGCCTTGCAGGTGCCGGCCGGCATCTATATCGTGACCACGGGAAGCGAGCACAAGAAGGTGATGGTGAGGTAGCACACACACTGTGCGCTTGCAATAAATCAAAGCGAGAGAGGACAAATCTCGATGATTGATTTTTGTCCTCTCTCGCTGGTTGTTGCTGCTATAGCGTGCCCGCAACTGCCGGGCTACTTCACAGGAATCTTGTCGATGCGACGCTGGTGCCGGCCTCCCTCAAAGTCGGTGCTCAAAAATTCCTTGACCATGGCAATCGCCTGCTCGTCGGTCACAAAGCGGCCAGGCATGGCCAGGAAGTTGGCATTGTTGTGCTGCCGCGCCAGGTGGGCAATCTCGGGAATCCAGCACAGTGCCGAGCGTATGCCCTGGTGCTTGTTGAGCGTGATGTTGATGCCCTCGCCACTGCCGCATATCCCGATACCGGGATAGCACTCGCCCTTTTCCACAGCCAGGGCTGCAGGGTGGGCAAAGTCGGGGTAGTCGCAGCTCTCGGTGCTGAATGTGCCGAAGTCCTTGTAGGCAATGCCTTGATCGTCGAGATACTTCATCACAGCTTGCTTGGTGGCATAGCCGGCGTGGTCGCAGCACAGCGCCACAGGAATGTTGGGTTTTAAAATTGTTGACATGATGATATGGAATTTAAGTTTCGTTTTCAGTGTGCACAAATTTAGCAAGTTTTCTCGATTTCACACTCATTGGAGCGAGCCTAAAATCATGCAGGTCATGCCGGCAATGAGCAGCAGCTGGTCGAAAATCTTCAGGCGCAGGCTTTTGCGCTCGTGAAGCACAATGATGCCGTAGAAGTAGGACACCAGCGCGCTGCCCCGGCGTATCATCGAGGTGATCGACACCATGCCGTCGGGCTCATAGAGTGCAAAGAAGTAGCACAAGTCGGCCGCGCAAATAAACAGTGAAATGAACAGTATCGACCACCGCCATTGAAATTTGACCGCCGGCTTGGCCACGATGCCCACCACAAGCATGACAACCGTCATGATGACCAGCTGGTAGAACGAGTACCAGGCCTCCACGTTGATGGGCTTGAACTGCATGAGCAGAAACTTGTCGTAGAGCCCGCTCGCCGCCCACAGCAGCACCGACGCAAAGCCCGCCCACATCCACTTGTTGGTCGAGAAGGAGTAGCCCTCGCGGTGCCCGATGAAGCCCACCCACAACAGCGAGAAGAATCCCAGCACGATGCCCGTCCACTGCAGCACGTTGGGATGCTCGCCAAAGATGATGATGGCGCCCACCAGCACCAGTATGGGCCGCAGGGCGTTGATCGACCCTTGTATGGTGAGCGGCAGGTACTTGATGGCATAGTACCCCAGCAGCCAGCTGCTGGTGACAATAACCGACTTGATGAAAATGTAGACGTGGCTCATGGGCTTCACAAAGTTGCCGTACATGTCGTTGAGCGTGTAGACGAGTGCCGGCGACATGTAGAGCGTGCAGAACAGGGTGTTGAGGAAAAGCACCATGAGCACACTGTTGCCTTCGAGTGCCCTCTTCTTGAACACGTCGTAGAATCCGAGGCTTATTGACGATATGACGGCAAAGAGTATCCACATAGCCAGCTACAAAGTTACAAATTTTAACGCACACATTTGCTGCCTTACCACATAAAAAACCGAAAACCTTGTCGCATAAAACGCCAGCTAAGTGTTATCTTTGCACATTATGAAGTATTTTATCATTGCCGGCGAGGCCAGCGGCGACTTGCATGGCGCTCAGCTCATGGCTGCGCTCAAGAAAGAGGACAGCGAGGCCCAATTCCGCTTTCTGGGCGGCGACTACATGGCCCAGGTCGCGGGGATGAAGCCCCTCATCCACTATCGCGACATGGCCTACATGGGCTTTGTCGAGGTGGCCAAGCACCTGACCACGATACTTGGATTCATGAAGACGGCGCGCCGCGCCATGCTCGAGTGGCACCCCGATGCGCTTGTGCTCATCGACTACCCCTCGTTCAACCTCAAGATGGCCAAGTTTGCCCATGAGCGCAACATTCCCGCATTCTATTTTATCTCACCCAAGGTTTGGGTTTGGAAGGAGTACCGCGTCAAGCAAATCAAGAAATACATTGCCCGCATGTTTTCGATATTGCCCTTCGAGCAAGAGTTCTACCGCAGGCATGACTATGATGTGGAATATGTGGGCAACCCCACGGTCAAGGAAATAGCCCAGGCCAGCACGCAGTTTCACGACCGGGCAGCATTTGCCCGCCTCAATGGTCTCGACCCCGAAAAGCCCATCATTGCCCTCGTGCCCGGCTCGCGTCGCAAGGAGATACACGACAATCTGCCCACAATGGTCGAGGCCGCTCTGCGCCACCCCAGCTTTCAGGCGGTGATTGCCGGCGCGCCGAGCATCGACGACACGCTCTATCACGCCACGCTCTTGCCACTGGGTGTGCAGTTGCCTGTGCTGCACGGCAAGTCGTTTGAGCTTGTGCACCATGCCCGCGCCGCCATCGTGACCAGCGGCACTGCCACACTCGAGGCCGCCCTGCTGCGCACGCCCCAGGTGGCCTGCTACCGCATGAACGGCAAGAAATATCTCTACAAGTTTTATCGCCGCTTGCTCAAGGGAAAATATGTGACGCTGCCCAATCTTATTACCGACGCTGCTGTGATACCTGAGCTGTTGCTGCACCAGTGCACCCCCGATGCCATCGACTCCTGGCTGCAGCAGTTGCTGCCCGACACTGCCCGGCGCCAGGCCATGCTCGACGGCTACGACCGCATGGCGCGGCTACTCACCGCCAAGGATTGCACGGCCAGCACGGCCAGCGGCATCATTCAATACCTACACAGCCATGCGCGACATTGAACCGATAAGAGTTTTTCTCGAGCGTGAGATTGTGCCGCGCTACGACAGCTTCGACGCTGGCCACCAGCGCGATCATGTGCACAGCGTGATGCACACGAGCCAGCAGCTGGCCCGCTACTACCCGCAAGTGGACCGCGCCATGCTGCTTGTGGCAGCGGCCTATCACGATTTGGGCCTGGCCCTGGGCCGTGAGCGCCATCACATCGAGAGCGCCCGCATCTTGCGTGCCGACACGCGCCTGCTCCGGTGGTTTACGCCTGCCGAAATCGACATCATGGCCGATGCTGCCGAGGATCATCGCGCCAGCCTCGGCCATGAGCCGCGCACCATCTATGGCCGCATCGTGGCCGAGAGCGACCGCCAGATCGATGCCGAGGTGGTGTTGCGTCGCACCATGCAGTACACCCGGGCCCATTTCCCGGGCCTCGACAAGGAGATGCAATGGAAGCGCCTGCAAGAGCACTTGCACGAGAAGTATGCCCCAGGCGGGTATCTGCGGTTGTGGATTCCCGAGAGCGACAATGCCCTGCATCTTGCCGAGCTGCGGGCCATCATTGCCCATCCCGAGCAGTTGCGTGCAGCCTTTGAGCGCATCTATGCCCGGCTGTGAGGCCGTTGCATGCGGGGAAAAATGGTCACTTGCGTTATGTTGAAATGTGCTGGAGCGCTGCCTCGAGCGTGGCGGTGAACTCCTGTGGCGTGCACCAGGTGATAGATGGGTCGCGGGCGTACCACGTGAGTTGCTTCTTGGCATAGACGCGGGTATTTTTCTTGATGCGCGCCACGGCTGTGTCACGGTCCATATCGCCGTCGAAATAGGCAAACATCTCCTTGTAGCCCACCGTGTTGAGCGAGTTGAGATGGCGCAGCCCGTACACGCTGCGGGCCTCGGCCTCGAGGCCGAGCCTCATCATGGAGTCGACACGGCGGTTGATGCGTTCAAACAGGGCGTCGCGAGCCATGTTGAGCCCTATTTTCACAATGTTGAACGGCCGCTGCTTCACCTTGCCCGTGCGCAGCGAGCTGTAGGTCGTGCCCGTCTGGCGGCATATCTCCACAGCATGCACCACACGCTTGGGATTGTTGCGGTCGACGATGGCATAGTAGTCGGGGTCGAGGCGCTCGAGCTCGGCAAGCATCGCCGCGAGTCCCTGGTCGAGATACTGCTGCTTGGTGGACTGGCGCACCTCGTCGCTCACGTCGGGCATCACGTCGATGCCCTTGCACACGGCGTCGACATACATCATCGACCCGCCGCACATCACGGCATAGTCGCCCCGGGTCCACAAGCTGGGGAGCAGTGCCATCACATCGGCTTCATATTGTGCGGCGCTGTAGTACTCGTCGAGGTTTTTAATTTGCACAAAGTGGTGGGGCACCAGCGCCTGCTCCAGGGCAGTGGGAGCGGCCGTGCCTATGGGTATGCCCTTGAACACCTGGCGCGAGTCGGCGTTGATGATCTCGCAGCCCAGTTGCTGGGCCGCGCCTATGGCTGCTGCCGTCTTTCCCACGCCAGTAGGGCCTGTGACAACAATGAGCGTCTTGCTGTGCGTCATCTCACTCAAGCGTGATTTGGCAGTTGTCGAGCGAGAGCACGCGGGCCAGCGACTCCACGCGATAGCCATCGTTGCGCAGCTGGTCGCCACCGTGCTGAAACACCTTCTCGATGATGAACCCGAAACCCACGATGCGGGCTCCGGCCTGGCTGGCCAGGTCGATGAGGCCCCTGGAGGCGTTGCCATAGGCCATGAAGTCGTCGATGACCACAATGCGGTCGTCGGGACTCAAGAAGTCGGCGCTGATGCACACTGTGTAGTCGCGGTCTTTGGTGAACGAGTGCACTGTGGTAGTGAGCATGCTCGACATGGTTTTG
Organism: Sodaliphilus pleomorphus; assembly: GCF_009676955.1. Classification (GTDB taxonomy): domain Bacteria; phylum Bacteroidota; class Bacteroidia; order Bacteroidales; family Muribaculaceae; genus Sodaliphilus; species Sodaliphilus pleomorphus. The sequence continues at coordinate 2,354,483 of NZ_CP045696.1, forward strand.
GGTTTCTTTTTCTTGGCAAAGACCACTGGCAGGTGCATCTCGTGCCCCATCATGATGGCGGGAGCGATGCCGCTGGCCTCGATTGTCATGATCTTGTTGACACCGCTGCCGGCAAAGCGCTTGCTGAACTCGTGTCCTATCTCGTACATCAAGTCGGGGTCGAGCTGGTGGTTGATGAAACTGTCTACCTTCAAGATGCCGCCCTCGTAGCACTTGCCGTCTTGCATGATTCTTTTTTTCAGGATGTCGAAACTGTTGCCCATAAGGTTGTTTTGTGATGATGATAATTATAGGGGCAAATTTACGCAATTTATTCCAATTGTTGTTTCTTTCATCGTGCTTCCTGTTTTTTTTGTATATTTGCGACATCGCAACAAGAAAAATCTCTTTTGTATATGGAAGAAATTGCAGCGCGAAAGAAATATGATTTAGACCGAGTGGTGAGGACCACATTCACCATCCTCGCTATCGTTGCAGCCATCTATGTCGTCAACTACTTGAGCAGTATTCTGCTGCCGTTCTGTGTGGGCTGCCTGCTGGCCTACATGCTTGAGCCTGTGGTGAAGCTGCTGATGCGCCTCACACGGCTCAAGAAGCGCACGGTGCCGGCCATAGTCACCATGCTGCTGTTTTTCGGCGTCATCTATCTATGCTTGCGCTTCTTGATACCCTATTTTGTCGACGAGTTTACCGATATGGGCAAGATGCTGGCAAAGTATGCCGAGCACCGTTTCACCATCCACGGCGTGCCGCCCGAGGTACAGGAGGTGATAGACCGCTACTTCAACCTCGACGCCTTGCAGCGTGTGTTCTCGCAAGAGCAGTGGATGAAGATAGGCAAGAGTGTGATGTCGGGCACGTGGTCGGTGCTGGGTGGCACGCTCAGTGCCATAGCCACGCTCGTGTCGTGGTTGCTGGCCTTGCTCTACATGTTCTTTGTGATGATCGACTACGACAAGATAGGGCATGGGTTCAAGTCGGCCGTGCCGCCCCGCTACCGGCGCAAGGTGTTCCGCATCATGAGCGACGTTACGGGTGCGATGAGCCGCTACTTCCGTGGTCAGGCGCTGGTGTCGTTTTTTGTGGGCATCGTGTTTGCCATCGAGTTTTATATCATAGGCCTTCCCATGGCAGTGGTGTTTGGCCTCTCGATAGGGGTACTCAACATGGTACCCTACTTGCAGCTCATCTCCATTCCAGTTGCAGCTTTCCTGTGCCTGGTCAAGTCGGTGTCGGCAGGAGTGGCTTTTCTCCCGCTCTTCGGGTGGACGATTGCTGCCTATTTCATCTGCCAGGCCATTCAAGACATGGTGCTCACACCCACCATCATGAAGCAGCAGATGGGGTTGCGGCCAGCCATCATTTTCCTGGCCTTGTCGATATGGAGCTACGTGCTGGGTTTCATAGGCCTTATCATTGCCTTGCCGCTCACCACACTCATCATTTCCTACTACAGCGAGTATGTGCTGCATGTGCCCAACCCGTTGCACAGGCCCAAAGGAAAAGACAATAATACTAAAGTAGTTACAAAGGAAAAAACTGAAGAATCTCGATGAAGAAAACAATCATGCTCCTCACTGCGGTCTTCTTGCTGGCAGTGGCCAGGCTTGCCGCTGCCGACAAGTGGACCGGCTTGTCGAAATATGACTCGCAGAATGCCACTCTCGTGGCTGCCCGCAACATGGGCAACCGGGTGGTGTTTATGGGCAATTCCATTACCGAACTGTGGCTCAGCGTCGACCCCGGCTTCTTTGCAGCCCACAGCAATTTCATCAACCGCGGTATCTCGGGGCAGACGACCTATCAAATGCTGGTGCGCTTTCGCAGCGATGTCGTCAATCTCCAGCCCAAGGTGGTGGTGATACTGGGCGGCACCAACGATATTGCCGAGAATGCCGGCCTCGTCTACAACGAGAACCGCACCCTGGGTAATATTGTGACTATGGTGGAGCTGGCCCGCCTTCACAAGATTAAGCCCATCGTGTGCTCGGTTCCGCCTTGTGCCAGTTACTACTGGAGCAAGACGGCTACAGGCATTCAGCTCAAAATACTGCGTCTCAACGAGCGGCTGGCTGCCTACTGCAAGCAGCAGGGCCTGCCCTTTGTCGACTACTACACCCCGCTGGTGAAAGGTGCCGACAATGCCCTCAACCCCGACTATACCAAGGACGGGGTGCACCCCAACCTGGCCGGCTACAAGGTGATGGAGCCCATCATTCTGAAGGCTGTTTCAAAATATGTGAAATGAGCTTGCACTGTCGAGGCTGTGTGCCGTGCGGCTGGGCCGGTGCAGCCTGTGCCACAGCTCGCCCACGAGCATCACAGGCATGGTGATGACGATGATTTTCACCCATTGCTCAAGGTTCAGGGGCACCACATTAAACATCTTGCCGCCAAATTGCACGATGAGCACCTGACCTATGAATATCACGGCTATAATGCCGAAGAACACCTTGCTCTCCCGCATGTTGTGGAAGGCCGAGTGACCGCTGTCGAACGACTTGGCGTTGAATAGATTCCAAAATTGCAGAAATACAAACGTGGTGAAATACATCGTCATCTCGGTGGGTGAGATGTGGGTGCTCAGCAGCGTGCCGCTGCCGTCGTTGCGGAAATAGAGCAGGTAGCCAAACACACCGAGCATCACGATGGTGAAAAGCAAGCCCACGCCGAAGATGAACCGGGCCATTACCTTGGTGATGATGGGCTCGCCGTTGCGGCGCGGCTTCTCCAGCATCACTTCCTTGCTGGGAGGCAGTGAGGCCAGCGCCAGCGCTGCAAAGGTGTCCATGATCAGGTTCACCCACAGCATTTGCGTGACCGTGAGTGCCGGTTGCTCGCTGAAGAATGAGCATATGCCCACGAGCAGGCTTGCGGCCACGTTGACTGTGAGCTGGAAGAGGATGAACCGCTGTATGTTTTTGTACAACGAGCGTCCCCACATCACGGCCTTGCCTATGCTGGCAAAGGAGTTGTCCATGATGGTGATGTCGCTCGCCTCCTTGGCCACCGAGGTGCCATCGCCCATCGACAGACCCACTTGTGCGGCGTTGAGTGCCGGAGCGTCGTTGGTGCCGTCGCCGGTCACTGCCACCACCTCGCCTTGCTGTTGCAGCAGCGACACGAGCCGGGCCTTGTCGGCAGGCCGCGCCCGCGACATGATTTTTATCTTCTCGGCGCGCTGGGCGGCCTGTGCATCGGGCAGGGCGGCAAATTCCTCGCCCGATATCAGCGCCTCGCTGCTGTCGTCATCGTTCCACAATCCCACTTGCCGGCCTATCTCGCAGGCTGTGCCGGGCGTGTCGCCTGTCACGATTTTCACTTGCAGGCCGGCGTCGAGGCACTCGTGTATCGCCCCGGGCACCTCGCTGCGCACGGGGTCGCTTATGGCCACGATGCCCATGAAGGTCATGCCCTCGACCTTCAACTTGCCGTCGGCAATGGGGCAGGGCGCATCGTTGTCGAGTATCTTGTAGGCAAATCCCAGCGTGCGCATGGCCTTGTTCTGATAGGCGTGCAGTTCGCTGGTAATGTCGTCGAAGTCGAGGCCGCCCACCACCTGCGAGCAGTAGCCATGCAGGATTTCGGAGGCTCCTTTCACCAGCAGCAGCCGTTTGCCTCCCAGAGCCTGGCAGCTTATCACGGTGGCCATGTATTTGTTTTCGGTAGAGAAGGGCAGCTGGCACTCTACTTGGTTGTTTTCGCGCAGTTGCAGGTAGTCGATGCCCTGGCTGTCGAGCCACAGCAGCAGGGCTCCCTCGGTGGGGTTGCCTATCGCCTTGGTCGCATGCGGGTCGCTCGTGTCGAGATAGGCGGTCGAGTTGCAGGCCAGGTTGTGCTCGACCACGATGCTGGCCTCGTCGCCGCTCTTGAGCTTGTCGCCATGCTCGAGCCCGAAGAAGTGCGCCTTGTACACTTGCATCTGGTTCTGGGTGAGCGTGCCCGTCTTGTCGGTGCAGATGATGGTGGTGGCTCCCATGGTCTCGCAGGCGTGCATCTTGCGCACCAGGTTGTGGCTGGCCAGCATGCGCCTCATGCTCAGGGCCAGGCTCAGGGTCACACTCATGGGAAGGCCTTCGGGCACCGATACCACAATCAGGGTCACGGCCAGCATCACAGTCTCGATGAGGTATTGCAAGGTGTTGACCAGGCTCTCGCCAGCAAAGCCGCCGTCGATGTAGTGGATGGCCAGGCGCCCCAGCACGATGGCCGCGCCCACGATGTAGCTGCCCTTGGCTATCCAGCGGCCCAGCTGGTCAAACTGCTTCATGAGCGGGGTCTCGAGGTCGTTCTCAATCTGGGCGTCGGTATAGATTTTGCCATACTCGGTGGCATCGCCCACGTGGGTCACCTGCATCATGCCATGGCCCTCGCTCACGCTCGAACCGCGCAGCAGCACGTGGGTGGGATAGGTAGCCTCGGGGTCGCGGTCTTGCTCGCGGTGCGACTTGCGGGCTGCCGGCTCGCCGGTGAACGAGCTCTCGTCGACGGTCATCTGCACGCTGTCGAGCAGCACGCCGTCGGCAGGTATTTTCTCGCCGGCATCGAGCAGCACCACATCGCCCACCACAATGTCGCGGCGGGGCACCTGGGTGATTTTGCCCTCGCGCATGACCTTGACAGGGGTGTCGTCGTGCATCTTGTTGAGAATGTCAAATTTCTTGTTGGCGTTTACCTCTACAAGAAAACCCACCACCGTGGCCAGCATGATGGCCAGGAATATGCCCAGGGGCTCGAGCAGCACGTCGGCGGACTGGTGCAGGCATAGCAGCTCGTAGACCGATATGCCTATCGAGAGCAGCAGGGCCACGAGCAGTATCTTGATGAGCGGGTCGTTGAAGGTGGCAATAAACTGCACGAGCAACGACTTGCGCGGCGGTGGCGTGAGCACGTTGGTGCCGTGTTGCTTGCGGCTCTGTTGCACTTGTTGGCTGTTGAGGCCGGTGATGTGGTGTGGTGTTGACATTCTTTATTTTGTTAGTTTCGTGTTATCGGTTGAATTGCAGCCGCTGGCCGCGGCAGTGCTCGTTCACTTTGCCGTCGGCATAGGCTACCTGGCCGTTGACGATGGTCATCTTCACCCGGTGCTGCACTTGCATCCCGTTGAGCGGGGTCCAGTGGCATTTCGAAATCACGCTCTCGTCGGTGATGGTCCACGGCTCTGGCGCCACGATGGCCAGGTCGGCCTTGCAGCCCCGCCGCAGGTAGCCCCGTCCCTCGATGTGGTAGAGGCTGGCTGGCCCGTGGCACATGCGTGCCACCACCAGCTCGGGCCTGAAGAGCGTGAGCATGGCCACCAGCGAAAATTGCACCATGGGCATTCCCGAGGCTGCCTTCAGGCAGCCGCCCTGCTTCTCGGCGGGCAAGTGCGGGGCATGGTCGGTGCCTATGACTTGCAGGCGGCCCTCGATCACGGCTTGGCGCAGCGCCTCGCGGTCGGCAGCCGTCTTCACTGCCGGGTTGCACTTGATGCGGTTGCCCAGTCGCGCATAGTCGTCGTCGCTGAAGAGCAGGTGGGCCACAGTGGCCTCGCCTGTCACGTGATGGCCGTCGATGAGCGGCAGCTCGCGGGCGGTGGTCACGTGCAACACGTGCAACCGCCCGCCGCACTCGCGTGCCAGCTCGGTTATGCGCCTGGTGCTCTCGTAGCAGGCTTCGGCACTGCGTATTTTCTCGTGAAAACTCAGTGGCAGGTCCTGCCCGTATTGCGACACATAGTGCTTGCGGTTGGCATTGATGATGCTTTCGTCCTCGCTATGGACTGCAATTATTGTGCCAAGGTCGCTCAGCAGTCGCCTTGCAACTTCGGGGTCGCTGAGCAGCATGCCGCCTGTCGACGTGCCCAGAAAGGCTTTCACGCCGCACACCTGTGTGTAGTCGACTTGCTCGAGCGTGTCGAGATTGGTGTTGGTGGCCCCGATATAGAAGCTGTAGTTGGCTGGCGATACTTGGGCGGCCTTGGCATATTTTGCCTCGAGCCTGTCGATGGTGGTGGTGGGCGGCGTGTTGTTGGGCATGTCCATGTAGCTGGTCACACCGCCGGCCACGGCAGCACGGCTCTCGCTGGCAATGTCGGCCTTGTGGGTCATGCCTGGCTCGCGGAAGTGCACGTGGTCGTCGATCACGCCAGGCATGATGTAGGCTCCTTTCACGTTGATGCACTCATAGGCGTGTTCCATCACGTCGCGGCCCGGATCGCCAGCCTCCACTTGGGCGATGACGTCGTCGTTGAGCACGACATAGCCATGGTAAACGCGCCCTTCGTTTACCACTGTGCCGTTGTAAATAAGTCTTAGCATAGCCTGTATTTGTTGGGAGAAAAATGTGCTCGTGTGTGATTGCGCCCGTGGCTGGCGCCCATCGCGGCGCAGCGGCGGCCTCAAGAGCTGTGGCTGCTGCCCGAAGCGGTGCTTGCCGTCTTTCTTGTGAACTTGTGTTTCCTGTCGAAGGTACTGCTCCACTTGAGCTTGATCACGCCAAACATGGCCTCGCCAAAGATGCTGCTGTTCATCTTGCTGGTGCCCAGCACGCGGTTGACAAACACGATGGGCACCTCTACAATCTTGAAGCCCATCTTGTAGGCGGTGTATTTCATCTCGATTTGGAAGGCATAGCCTTTAAACTCTATCTTGTCGAGGTCAATGCTCTCCAGCACCTGTCGCCGGTAGCACACAAAGCCGGCTGTGGTGTCGTGCACGTGCATGCCGGTGATGATGCGCACATACTTTGAGGCAAAGTAGCTCATGAGTATGCGCCCCATGGGCCAGTTCACTACGTTCACACCGTTGATGTAGCGCGAGCCCACAGCCACGTCGGCCCCGCCTGTGGCGCAAGCTGCCTGCAGTGGTATCAAGTCTTGAGGGCGGTGAGAGAAATCGGCGTCCATCTCGATGATGTACTGGTAGTCGTGCTCAAGTGCCCACTTGAACCCTGCAATGTAGGCTGTGCCCAGCCCCAACTTGCCGGTGCGCTTGATGATGTGCAGGCGGTCGGGAAATTCAGTCTTAATCAAGTCGTCGACTATGGCCCCCGTGCCATCGGGGCTGTTGTCGTCGATGACCAGGGCGTCAAATTGGTGCTCTTTCATCCCCAGCACCACATGCAGGATGCTGGCGATGTTCTCCTTTTCATTATAGGTGGGAATGATGATTAAGCTGTCTGATTCCATTGATTTCTATAGAAATGTTGGGCTGCAAGTGCCGTTTTTGTTTCACAAAAATAGTAATAATTTTCCCAAAGCGGGAAAATCATCGCGCTTTTTTCTGTTAATTCGTCTTTATTGCAGCGTTTCTTGCAACAGGGCTTTTCATGGAGCCCGCTCTCTATAGGCCTGCTTAGTAGTACATCTCGGTCTCGGGCACCGAGGTCACGCCCGGGGTGTTGCCTTGGGCAATCTCCTTGTCGATTTTCTCATACACCGAGTTCATGCTCTTGAACTCGGGCACAAATTCCTTCATGGCCATGATCATGTCGTGGGTGTTGCCCTGGCTGGCATAGCCTATGATGTTCTGTATGTTGTTGAGCACTGTCTTGAAGTCGTAGGTGCGCACCTTGGCTATCATGATTTTCTCGTTGTCGGTCTTGATGGTCTTCTCCTTGTCGTTGAGCAGCTCCTCATAGAGTTTCTCGCCAGGGCGCAGGCCTATCTCCTCGATTTTGATGTCGATGCCTGGCTTGAGCCCTGCCAGCGAGATCATGCGGGTGGCCAGGTCATATATCTTCACCGGTTTGCCCATGTCGAAGATGTAGATTTCTCCGCCGTGGCCCATGCAGCCGGCGTCGAGCACGAGCGAGCAGGCCTCGGGTATGGTCATGAAGTAGCGTATGATGTGCTTGTCGGTCACCGTCACAGGCCCGCCCTCGGCAATCTGCTTGCGGAAGAGCGGTATCACCGAGCCATTGGAGCCGAGCACGTTGCCAAAGCGGGTGGTGATGAACTGGGTGTTCTTGCCCTGGTGCTGGGCGCTGAAAAACAGCGACTGGGTGTAGATCTCGGCCAGACGCTTGGTGCAGCCCATCACGTTGCTGGGATTCACAGCCTTGTCGGTCGAGATCATCACAAACTTGTAGACGCCGTATTTCAATGCCAGGTCGGCAATGTTGCGTGTGCCCATCACGTTGGTGAGCACTGCCTCGGTGGGGTTCTTCTCCATCATGGGCACGTGCTTGTAGGCAGCAGCGTGGAACACATATTTCGGGCGATAGCTTGCAAAGGCTCGCTCCATGCGGTCGCGGTTCTGGATGTCACCCATGTAGAGCACGATGTCGATATCGGGAAACTTCTGCTTCATCTCGAGGGCCATGTCGTGCATCGGGGTTTCGGCCTGGTCTACGAGCACGATTTTGCTGGCTTTGTAGGCGGCCACCTGGCGCACAATCTCGCTGCCTATCGAGCCGCAGGCGCCGGTGATGAGCACACACGAGCCCTTGATGTGATTGCGCACGAGCATGTTGTTGAGCACGATGGGGTCGCGTCCCAGCAGATCCTCGATTTGCACTTCTTTCACGTGGGTCGATATGTTGTCGTTGTGGCTGTCGTCATCGCCGTCGGGCTCAAACTCTTGCACTTTGTTGATGAGCAGCAGCCGTATGTTGTTGTTGATGAATTGGTCGGCAAAGCCGTTGCGCATGAGCTCGACGTGGTCGGAACCGAAGATGAGGGCATAGATGCCGTTGCCCACAAAGATGTTGGCCACCGTTTCGGGGTCGTATTGATACACTTCAAAGCCGTTGATCGTGTGCTTGCCTTGCTTGTTGTTGCCCGTGCTCAGCAGACCCACAGGGCGGAACTTGCCTCCTATCTCGTTTTTGAGCGCGTTGGCCAGTATCAAGCTGTTGAGCGAGGTGCCCAGCACCAGCACTGGCTTGCGCCCGAACTCAGAGTGCATCATCATGCTGTAGAGCTGCTTGACCACGAGACGCTCCATCACCAGGAAAGCAAACGAGATGACACCGGTCACAATGATGGTCCAGAAACGCATGAGCTCGTTGTGACTTGGCGTCACGAGTATCGACACGATGTTGATAACCAGCAAGATGACGGTGGCGATGAGGGTGACCAGAAACTGGCGATACAGGTCCTCGATGGCCGACAGCCTGATGATGTGGGTGTAGCTGCGCGACAGGTAGGTGACCAGGAAGTAGACCAGCAACATGATGCCCATGTTGCCGAAGAAAACGAGCGGATGCCCCACGCTGGTACCCGTGATCACATCGGGAAGGGATACAAGGGTATAGGACGATGCTACAATGATCAGGTCGGCAAGGAGAATGAGCCACCTGGGGGCCGTCTTGAGCCTGGCTGCCCGCATCCACTTGGTGTATAATACTTTGTTAAACAATGCGCTCACAACGATATGGTTATTTAAATACTATTTTTTCGTTACGTCGTTTCTATATTGACTGCGATGCCTGTGCATTGAAAAATGGGGGGCATCGATATTGGACTGCAAAGTTATCGCTTTTCTTTGAAATCTCAAACGCGCAGCTGGTTTATTTTTTTAGCCGCCACGCCATTGCTTTGTTTCTGATGAAGTGGTGATTATTAGGTTATTTTTGGTCAATTAGTGGTATTTAATGAAAAAAAATTACATTATTCGAAATTTGTTTCCTAATTTTGCTGCATTATTTTTTTTGCTTATTGCGCAGTCATATTGCGACAACTGGAGTTTGTCGCGATGAAAATGCAAATTTAAATGAGATATTCTATGAAGGGAAAGTCCCTTGCTTTAACATTGGGTGTGTGCAGCCTGTTGCTGCTGTCTTCGTGCATAAAAGACGAGCCGCTCAACGCCGAGTGCGACATTGAGCAGGTGGTGATACACTGTCCCGATGCCTCGACGGTGTTCTACAGCCTGGCCGACACAAGCCAGACGGTGCTCTACACCGACAGCACCATCGTCTTCAATGTGCGCCGCAACGCCGACTTGAAACAGGTTACGCCCGAGTTCAAGGTCACGCCAGGCGCCACTGTCGAGTCCTTGGGCGGGACGCCCGACTTTGAGACCGACAGCCTGGCCCGCTACCGCGTCACCTCGCAAGACGGCAACTGGCACCGCTACTACACGCTGCGCTTCAACCGCGTGGCGCGCACTGTGAGCGACACGGTGTGCTTCGACTTTGAGAACTATGAGCTCGAGGCCAAGTCGCGCAAGTACTATGTGTGGCACAACGTGCTGGGTCTGGACTGGGCTTGCGGCAACGGCGGCTTCAAGTTGAGCATGCCCAGTGCCCGCCCCGAGGCCTATCCCACGGTGCCCGTGCCCGATGGCTACGACGGTGCCGCGGTCAAGCTCACCACGCTCAGCACCGGGGCTTTCGGTGCCATGGCTGGCAAGCGCATTGCCGCCGGCAACCTGTTTTTGGGCACTTTCGACGTGGAGAATGCCCTCAAAGATGCCTTGTCGGCCACCCGCTTCGGCGTGCCGTTCGACAAGAAGCCCGTCAAGGTCACAGGCTACTACAAGTACACTCCCGGGCCCACTTTTCAAGACAAGTCGGGGGGCGCGATTGCTGGCCGTGTCGACAGTGCATCGGTCTATGCGGTGTTCTATCTCAACCACGATGCCAGCGGCAAGGCCGTGATGCTCAATGGTGCCAATGTGACCTCGAGCAGCAGCATTGTGGGCTTTGCCCGCCTCAACCCGGTGACGCCCACCAGCGAGTGGACCTATTTTGAGATGGTTTTCAAGTTTAACAAAGATATCGACTACCAGCTGCTCGACAACATGGGCTACAACCTCACCATTGTGTTCTCGTCGAGTGTGCTTGGCGACCAGTTTATGGGCGCAATAGGCAGCGAGCTGCAGGTCGACAAGGTGAGATTAATCTGTACTAAAGAGGAATGATGACAATGAAATCGGTTGTTTTAGCTATCCTGTTGTTGCTCGTCGCCTCGACGAGTGCACGGGGCGAGGATTTCTTGCACCGCGGCATCTTGAAGGGCACCGAGTATTACGGCTTTGCAGGCTACGAGGTGGGTGGCAGTGCCCCCACGAGCATGCCGGCCTCCATTCGCGGTGTCAACAAGTTGAGCCTCACGCCCAACTTGATTGCCGGCTTCCAGATGGAGAAACCATTGACCGGCCGCATAGGCCTGCAACTGGGCTTGCAATTTGAAAACAAGGGCATGACGGTCGACTCCCGGGTCAAGAATTACCACGTGGCAGTGGAGCGCGGCGGTGAGACCCTCGAGGGCCAGTTTACTGGCAATGTCAACGTGCACGCCACCGAGTGGATGTTTACCGTGCCCCTGATGGCTACCTACAAGGTGGGCAAGGTGCATCTCAAGGCAGGCCCCTATGTGAGCTACTTGACCAGCTGCGACTTCCACGGCTGGGCCTACAACGGCTACCTGCGCGAGGGCGACCCCACCGGGGCCAAGGTGCAGCTGGGCGAGACCGAGGCCGAGCGTGGCAACTTTGACTTCTCCGACCACATGCGGCGCTGGCACGCTGGCCTGGGCCTGGGGGCCGACTGGCACATTTCCTATCACCTGGGTGCCTTCTTCAATTTGGCCTACACGTTCAACGGCATCTTCAAGAGCGACTTTACCACCGTCGAGGAGACGCTTCACCCCATCTACGGCCAGCTGGGCATTACCTACCGGTTGAGATAAAATTTAGATTACTACATATATATATATATAAAGTATTATCAAAGATGAAAAAAAAGTTACTATCGCTTTTCGCTGTTGCCGTGTGCAGCCTCTCGGCTTTGGCCACCGACTACACTGGCACGCTCACCGTCACGGTCAACGGCTCGGCCTCGTCGCAGTCGGCTACAATCACTGTCGACGAGAATGCCGACAACACCTACAATCTTGTTCTCAAGAATTTCGTCCTCAAGAGCGGCGACCAGACTGTTCCTGTGGGAAATATCCAGATCGACAGCCTGGCAGCCGTCACAACCAGTGGCGTGACCATGCTCTACGTCGACAGGTCGATAAAGATCTCTGCCGGCGACGACAGCTCGGTGTCGTCGTGGCTGGGTCCCATGCTGGGCGCAGTGCCCATCAAGATGAGTGCCCGCTTCAACGCTTCCAATTTGATGGTGACCTCTATCGATATCGATATGAAGCAACTGCTGGGCCAGAGCATCGCTGTGCTTTTTGAGAACGTGGGCACACACTTCCAGATGCCCAACGGCGACTTTGAGACCTGGACCAGCGCCACCGCCGAGCCCCGCTACTGGCACAGCTTTGCGAGCGGTTCGGGCTCTTGGGCAGGTTTAGCCCCGGGTAAGATCGCCAGCAGCACCGATGTGCCCTCGGGCATTGGGTCGACCACGAGTGTCGTGGTCACGTCGGGTAAATTTTGGGGCGTCGTGGGCAACGGCACTTTCACCAATGGCCGCATCAATGCCGGCTCAACAACGGCGGCCAACACGGCCAACCATTCAGAGACCTACGGCCCCAATTCCACGACGGCTACCGACAAGAACGGCGACCTCTTTGTCACGCCCATGCATGCCGCCCCCGACTCGCTCACCCTCTGGCTCAAGTTCAGCCAGGCCGAGGCTCAGACTACCTACAAGTATGCCACAGTCAATTGCGTGCTCACCGACGGCACCTCCTATCAAGACCCTGAAGACAAGACCTATACCAACAAGGCTGCCGTGGCCAGCGACAGTAAAATCACTGTCACTGGCTGGAAGCACATGTCGCTGCCCTTCGACTACGATTCCTATGCCAGCAACAACGCCCAGGTCAAGGCTGTGCTGCTCACTATTTCTACCAATGCCACTCCCGGCAAGGGAAGCAGCGGCGACCAGGTGTGGGTCGACAATGTGAAGTTTGTGTACAATGCAGCCCTCTCCAGTCTCAAGTTTAAGGACACTCAGCTCGTGAGTTCGGCTGCCGACACAGCGACCCGGTTCACCATTGCCGACTACGAGGGCGACGCTCCGCAGGCTTCCGACTTTGCAGTCACCGCGGTGGGCAAGAGCGCCGTGGTGGGCAAGCTCGTGCAGGCTACCGACAGTGGCTATGTGGCCACCGTCACAGTGGTCTCGGGCGACTTGATGACCGCCAAGACCTATGTGGTGAACTTTGTGAAAAAGGCTCCTGCCAAGGGCGATCTCAACCAGGATGGCACTGTCGATGTGGCCGATGTTACCTTGCTGGTCAACAAGCTGCTGGGCATTGCCGTGCTCGACGACTCGCAGTGCGACCTCAACCACGACGGCATCGTCGATGTGGCCGACGTCACCACTCTCGTCAATATTATCACTGCTGCTAAATAATCAAAATACAATACTACAATGAAGAAATTTCTAACTCTTGTCGCAGCCCTGTGCTGCGCTGTGGCCGCCATGGCCACCGACTACGACGGCCTGCTCACCGTCGTGGTCAACAACGACACTACCCGGCAAGAGGCCAAAATCAGCCTCACCCAGAGTGCCAACGGCTACAAGTTCAGCCTCAACAATTTTATGCTCAAGGCTGGCGACCAGGTGCTGGGAGTGGGCAACATCGCCCTCGACTCGCTCACGGCAGCCCCGCAGTATGGCTACAAGACCATTGCTGTGAAAAAGAGTGTGAACATCGCTGCAGGCACCGACCCGTCGGTCGAGACATGGGTGGGCCCCATGCTGGGCCCTGTGCCGCTCAACCTCACAGCCAACTTTGTCGACGATGCTCTCGACTTCAGCATCAGCATCTACATGGCCGCCCTTGAGCAGAACGTGAACGTGCACTTCTTCGGCACCGCTCCTGTTGCTGCCAGCGGCGACCTCAACGGCGACGGCGTGACCAATGTGACCGACGTCACTACACTGGTTCAGATGATCCTGAACGCCAAGTAGCGCGCCGCGTTCCCCCACGTCAGTCCAACGGCATTTTCCAGGCCGGCGAAAGCCCTCATTGCTTTCGCCGGCCTTGCTGTTTGCCCTGGGGTGGACAATCTGTCCACAGCCTGGATAAATTTTGTCCACTTTTGTCCACTGTTTTGCCTGCAGGCGGCGCTGGCACGCGCTTTGCACAGTCTACAAGTGAACTTCGCAACGAGGCTCAAGGCCAAGGCGCCAGCTCCGCAGGCGGCCAGGCGGCGAGACGAGAAGCGAGATTCACACATTATATTGTTGAACTTTTTAAAGAATAGGAGATATAAATTATGTTACTGGCTCGTAGAAATTCAGATTGGTTACCCGATGTTTTCAATGACTTCTTTGATACCGACTTTATGCCGCGTGTGAGTGCTACAGCTCCTGCAATCAATGTGATTGAAAAAGACAACGAATATGATGTCGAGCTTGCAGCTCCTGGCATGACTAAAGACGATTTCAAAGTGAGCGTTGATGCCGACAATAATTTGGTTGTCGACCTTGAGAAGAAGACCGAAAAGAAAGAGGACAACAACGATGAGAAGAAAGAGGGCAAGAAGAACGAAGGCCGCTACCTGCGTCGCGAGTTCTGCTACACTCAGTTCCATCAGAGCTTGATCCTGCCCGACGATGTTGAGACCGACAAGATAAGTGCCAACGTCAACAACGGCGTCTTGAAGGTGGTTCTTCCCAAAAAGACGGCTCAAGAAATGAAAAAGAATAACAAAGTAATCAAGATTCACTAAGGTTTTCATGCTTGAGACTGCATTTCGACCCTCGGCCGATCACATTTATTTTCACTTCTCGATTGTGCGAGGCACATGCAGTTGAAGGTTTTGGTTAGGAATTTGGATTATTCAGGTTATAGAAAGCCAGCGACTCCCCAACGAGCCACTGGCTTTCTTTTTTTTGTTTTTGGGGTTTCTCTGGTTTTGGCGGGTAAAAATTTTTCAATTTTTTTCTTTCGGTGGCACAGCGAGTTATGTGCTGTGTGTGAAAAAATGATGAAAAAAAGTGCGGCATAAATTTGCCAGTTCAGAAAATTGGCGTAACTTTGCACTCGCTTTCCGGAAATAACGCCGGTGAGCACAAAAGAAAAGAGAGATCTTTGACACGTTTGCAGTGACAAGTAGTACAAGAGAACAATAGGGACTGTTTATTAGTCCCGTTGATTCCTAAGCAGGTACAACAGAATACTATCAGCTTGACAGCACAATAAGATACAGGACATCCGGAGCGGAGCAGGAAGCAACACTCGTTCGGAGCTGGTTGCCTACAACGATTCTTTTTGAAAGAAGAGAGACAACAAGATAACAACAACGAAGAGTTTGATCCTGGCTCAGGATGAACGCTAGCGACAGGCTTAACACATGCAAGTCGAGGGGCAGCGGGCGAGTGGCAACACTTGCTGTCGGCGACCGGCGCACTGGTGAGTAACACGTATGCAACCTGCCCCCTTCTGGGAGATAACCCATAGAAATGTGGCCTAATATCCCATAGTCGGCCCAGCCGCATGGCCGGGCCGGGAAAGGTGAGCCGGAAGGGGATGGGCATGCGGCGCATTAGCTAGTTGGCGGGGCAGAGGCCCACCAAGGCGACGATGCGTAGGGGTTCTGAGAGGAAGGTCCCCCACATTGGTACTGAGACACGGACCAAACTCCTACGGGAGGCAGCAGTGAGGAATATTGGTCAATGGGCGGGAGCCTGAACCAGCCAAGTCGCGTGAGGGAGGAAGGTCCTACGGATTGTAAACCTCTTTAGCCGGGGAGCAACGTGCGCCACGCGTGGCGCAGTGAGAGTACCCGGAGAATAAGCATCGGCTAACTCCGTGCCAGCAGCCGCGGTAATACGGAGGATGCGAGCGTTATCCGGATTTATTGGGTTTAAAGGGTGCGCAGGCGGCGCGAAAAGTCAGCGGTCAAAGTTCCGGGCTCAACCCGGTGACGCCGTTGAAACTTTCGGGCTGGAGTTCGTGCGAGGGAGGCGGAATGCGTTGTGTAGCGGTGAAATGCATAGATATGACGCAGAACCCCGATTGCGAAGGCAGCTTTCCAGCACGCGACTGACGCTGAGGCACGAAAGCGTGGGGAGCGAACAGGATTAGATACCCTGGTAGTCCACGCGGTAAACGATGAATACTAGCCCTGCGGCGCGATTGAGTGCTGCGGGGCAGAGTGAAAACGTTAAGTATTCCACCTGGGGAGTACGCCGGCAACGGTGAAACTCAAAGGAATTGACGGGGGCCCGCACAAGCGGAGGAACATGTGGTTTAATTCGATGATACGCGAGGAACCTTACCCGGGCTCAAACGGCGGGAGACGCGTCCGGAAACGGGCGTTCCCTTCGGGGCTGCCGCCGAGGTGCTGCATGGTTGTCGTCAGCTCGTGCCGTGAGGTGTCGGCTTAAGTGCCATAACGAGCGCAACCCCCATCTTCAGTTGCCAGCGGGCAAGGCCGGGCACTCTGGAGAGACTGCCAGCGCAAGCTGTGAGGAAGGCGGGGATGACGTCAAATCAGCACGGCCCTTACGTCCGGGGCGACACACGTGTTACAATGGCAGGGTCACAGAGGGAAGCCAGGCGGCGACGCCGAGCCGATCCCGAAAACCTGTCTCAGTTCGGATCGGAGTCTGCAACCCGACTCCGTGAAGCTGGATTCGCTAGTAATCGCGCATCAGCCATGGCGCGGTGAATACGTTCCCGGGCCTTGTACACACCGCCCGTCAAGCCATGGAAGCCTGGAGTGCCTGAAGTTCGTGACCGCGAGGAGCGACCAAGGGTAAGACAGGTAACTGGGGCTAAGTCGTAACAAGGTAGCCGTACCGGAAGGTGCGGCTGGAACACCTCCTTTCTGGAGCCGGCGCCGAACACAACGGTGTCCCGCATCCGCACCGGGGGCTGTCCTGAAGCCGTCGAGCGCTGTGTGCCCGCAAGGGATCAAAAAGGAAGTTCTCAAGAGCGCGACTTGAAGCTGCAAACGCACCGGGGGATTAGCTCAGCTGGCTAGAGCACCTGCTTTGCAAGCAGGGGGTCAACGGTTCGAATCCGTTATTCTCCACGAAAAAAAGAGATCATTGACATGCTGGAAACGCTAAACTTGAAGCAAGATCAAGCGATTTCACCGCGGATTTCATAATCCGCGCTGGAAGCAAAGAGCGAGAATCGAGCGACAACTACAGAGGAGGCCCGCAGCGCCCTGCTGACGCAGGCAAGCGGGTCCCGGTTCTGAAGGCGAAAAGGAAAAGAGAAAGCAAGAAAGGGCGCACGGGGGATGCCTGTGGCTCTCGGAGGCGAAGAAGGACGTGACAAGCTGCGAAAAGCCGCGGTGAGGGGCAAATGCCTTGTGACCCGCGGATGTCCGAATGGGGAAACCCGCCGGGAGAGATCCCGGCACTGCGGCGACTGCTGCAGGGCGAACGCGGGGAACTGAAACATCTCAGTACCCGCAGGAAGAGAAAATAACAATGATTGCGCCAGTAGTGGCGAGCGAACGCGCAAGAGCCCAAACCGGGGCGGTCGAGGCCGCGCCCGGGGTTGTAGGACCGCCGGCAAAGGCGTCGTGAAGGGTAGCCGAACACGCAGGAAAGCGTGACCATAGGGGGTGACAGTCCCGTAGGCGAAACCCGGAGCGGAGCCGAGGCGGCACCTGAGTACCGCGGAACACGAGGAATTCTGCGGGAATCTGCGGGGCCCATCCCGCAAGGCTAAATACTACCGAGAGACCGATAGCGCACAAGTACCGTGAGGGAAAGGTGAAAAGAACCTCGAGCAGAGGAGTGAAACAGACCCTGAAACCGTGCGCCTACAAGCGGTCGGAGCACCAGCAATGGTGTGACGGCGTGCCTTTTGCATAATGAACCTACGAGTTGCCGTCGCCGGCGAGGTTAAGCGCGGGCACGCGCGGAGCCGAAGCGAAAGCGAGTCCGAACAGGGCGAGAGAAGAGTCGGCGGGGGCAGACGCGAAACCGAGTGATCTACCCTTGGCCAGGATGAAGGACGGGTGAATCCGTCTGGAGGTCCGCACCGATAAGCGTTGAAAAGCTTACGGATGAGCTGAGGGTAGGAGTGAAAGGCCAATCAAACTCGGAGATAGCTCGTACTCCCCGAAATGTATTTAGGTGCAGCCTCACGGCAGTGAGACGTAGGTAGAGCGACCGATAGGATGCGAGGGCTTCACCGCCTGTCAAGTCCTGCCGAAC